>CAKZKB010000492.1 GCA_937121005.1 uncultured cyanobacterium
TGGCATCTCGATGGCGGCGAACATACGTTTCGCAGCTTTCCTGCTTGTCAGTTTAGCATTTTTGAAGAGGTAAAAGGCAACACTCGCGCCTATTCTTTGTGTACCGAACCGCCGGAAGATGGTACGCTGTCGGCGTGGAATTGGTATCCAGCCTCGAGTCCAGAGACGGAAACGGGAACGTATCGAGCATTATATCCCCGTAGCTGGTTCGTTTACGAAAATGTATTTCAGTCTCAACTCAGTTGCGAACAGTTTTCGCCAATTTGTCCCCACAACTATCAAGAAACCAGCTATCCGATGGCGATCTTTGAGTGGATCGCACATAACCCCACCGACGAACCGATAACGTTGAGTATTATGCTAACTTGGCAGAACGTTGTCGGTTGGTTTGCCAATGCCATTGAGTCGCCGGAAGTACGGGTACGCGATGATGGTTCTCCGGTTTACGAGTATCGATCGCGTTGGGGAGAAACGGCGGGAAATGTCAATCGCTGGATCGAAGATTTTTTCCGGGTGGGTTGTTTGATGACTCGCTTGGGAGGAGGGGACGCAACGGAAGAAGGAGAAGGTCAAATCGCGATCGCGACTATTTCTAACCCTGCCGTAGAAGTATACTATCACAGCCGTTGGAATCCTGCAAGCGATGGTAGCAGTATTTGGGACAACTTTGCTACTGATGGCACGTTACCTGATGTTGAAGATGAAACCCCCGCCAACGCTGGCGAACAAATTGGCTGCGCGATCGCGGTTAAGTTCACGTTGCGACCGGGGAAAACGCGCAAGATCCCGTTTATTTTAGCATGGGATTTTCCGATCACAGAATTCGCCTCGGGAGTAAAAGCCTATCGCCGCTATACGGACTTTTTCGGTCGCAGTGGAAACAATGCTTGGTCGATGGTACGGACGGCGTTAAAACATTCCGATGTTTGGCGAGAGAACATCCAAAATTGGCAGCAACCCATCCTCGATCGTCCCGATTTTCCCGACTGGTTTAAAATGGCGTTGTTCAACGAACTTTACGACCTCAGCAGTGGCGGAAGTTTGTGGACGGCGGTTGGGGATAACGATCCTAAAGGTCGCTTCGCGGTACTCGAGAGTTTCGACTATCGTTGGTACGAAAGTTTAGACGTGCGCCTGTACGGTTCTTTTGCCTTATTATTGTTGTGGCCGGAATTGGAAAAAGGCGTATTGCGGGCCTTTGCAAATGCCATTCCGACTCACGACGATCGCGATCGCATTGTCGGTTACAACCAAGCCAAAACCATTCGCAAATATTCCGGTGCGACTCCCCACGATCTCGGTGCGCCAAACGAGAGTCCCTGGGAACAAACCAATTATACCAGCTATCAAGACTGCAATTTGTGGAAGGATTTGCCTTGCGATTTCGTTTTACAAGTCTATCGAGATTTCAAACTCACAGGAAGCGAAGATGTTGACTTTTTGCACGATTGCTGGCCCGCGATCGTCCAGACTTTAGACTATTTAAAAACCTTCGATCGCGATGGCGATGGCATTCCTGAAAATAGTGGCGCGCCGGATCAGACCTTCGACGACTGGAAGTTAAAAGGAGTAAGTGCGTATTGCGGCGGGTTGTGGTTAGCTGCATTAGAAGCGGCGATCGCCATTGGGGAAATGATTCGCGATCGGCCAGCAACTCGGTTGCTACCTTGGCAAGAAAAAATTGCACCGCCAGACCCCAACAATATCTTACCCAAATACCGAGACTGGTTGCAGCGATCGCAGCCAATTTATCAAGAAAAACTCTGGAACGGACAATACTATCGTCTCGATAGCGAAAGCGGTTCCGAGGTGGTGATGGCCGATCAGTTGTGCGGACAATTTTACGCCCAACTGCTAGAATTAGAGGATATTGTCCCCCGCGATCGGGCATTGTCGGCCTTAAAAACAGTGTACGAGGCCTGTTTTGTCAAGTACAATTCATCCTTAAACGTTCCCCTGGGTGCAGTCAATGGAGTTAACCCCGACGGTACGCCAGAAAATCCCAACGCCACGCATCCTTTAGAAGTATGGACGGGAATCAATTTCGGTTTGGCCGCATTTGCCATTCAAATGGGAATGAAAGACGAAGCCATGCAAATGACTGAAGCAGTGGTTCGTCAAATCTATTCCGGTGGTTTGCAGTTTCGCACTCCCGAAGCCATTACCGCCGCCAAAACCTTTCGCGCCGGACATTATTTGCGGGCCATGGCGATATGGGCAATATACCATGTTTGTACCGCCGAAAGCAACCCGCGAACGACTTCTGACTGAGAAATGTCTGAGTTATCGAGATCGCGATCGCGCTCTGGCTATAATAGCGATCGAACCTCGGAGTATGGAGTTATGGGACGATCGCTAAAAGTTGACCCCGACTGCATTAACCGCGTCAAAGCTGCATTGCATCGCAATGGTTTCCCCAGCCAACAGGCGTTGGCGATAGACTTGGGATTTTCGCGATCGACGGTGGCCAACTTTTGTAATGGCAAACCTGTCGATTATCTTAACTTTGTGGAAGCCTCCGATAAGCTGGGGTTGAACTGGCAAGAAATTGCTTTGAAGTCCGACAGCGAGACGACAGACGCGATCGTCTCGAATTACGTGGAACGTCCTCCCATTGAGACGATCTGTAGCGAAGTTATCCTGCGTCCCGGTAGTTTAATTCGGATTAAAGCACCGAAAAAATGGGGTAAAACGCTGCTTAAAAATCGACTTTTGCAATTTTCCACCAAGCAAAACTATCGCACGGCAAATCTCAATCTTCTCGAAGCCGAAGACGATACTCTCAACGATCTCGATCGGTTTTTGCGTTGGTTCTGTATCCGCATTGCCAAAGAATTGCACTTGCCAAAAGACGGCGTAACCGAGATTTGGGATGAAGACGATCCCAGTACGACTAATTGTACCATGTATTTAGAAGAAGTGGTGCTAGAGTCGATTTCTACTGCTTTAGTTCTCAGCATTGACGATATCGATCGCGTCCTCACTTATCCGATCGCGAGTAACTTTTTGGCCCTACTGCGATCGTGGCACGAACGAGCTCGAGTTAACAAACTCTGGAAGAAATTGCGCCTCGTTATTGTCTATTCAACCGATGCCTATATCCCCTTAGATATCAATCGATCGCCGTTTAATGTTGGCGAACCCATCGAGTTACCCGAATTCACTGTCAAACAGGTACTCGAACTGGCAAAAAAGCGGCAAGTTGAATGGGATCTCGACAGCGTAGAAAAGCTGATGCAACGAGTCGGCGGTCATCCTTATCTGGTCGATCGCGCCATTTGCCATCTCAAAGATCGCGCTGGCGAAACCTTAGAAAACGTGCTAGAATTGGCAGCAACCGAAGCCGGAATTTATCGCAACCACTTGCGAGATTTATGGTTGACGTTGCAAGAACACTCGGAACTGGCGGAAGCCACAAAAGCCGCGATCGCGGCTACTGAAAGCATCCGCTTAGAACCCAATATCACTTATAAGCTATATAGTTTGGGTGTGGTCAAACTAGATGGCAATAATGTCGTCATTCGTTGTCCGTTATATCGAGACTATTTAGGCGATCGGCTCAACAATTAAAAATTAGAAATTAAAAATTAAAAATTGGGAGGATGAGATGAGTTACAACATTGGATATCACTATCAAGCAGGGGGAAGTTTACCCGCCGACGCACCGAGTTACGTGGTTCGCGAAGCAGACGACGAACTCTTTGATGGGTTGCTTGCAGGCGAGTTTTGCTACGTTTTGAACTCGCGACAAATGGGAAAATCCAGCCTGCGCGTGCGAACGATGAAACGCTTGCAAGATGCGGGAGTCGCTTGCAGTTCTATCGACTTAACTGGAATTGGTAGCCAACAGTTGACCCCGAAACAATGGTATCGTGGGTTAATCCAAGAACTCGTCAGTTGCTTTGAGTTAAACATCAACCGCCGCCAGTGGTTGAAGGAACGAGATGACTTAACTCCGGTGCAGCAATTTGGCGAGTTTATTCGCGATGTGTTGTTGGTTGAGGTCGATCGCCATATCGTTTTACTTGTCGATGAAATTGACAGTTTAATTAACCTCGATTTCCCCACCGATGATTTTTTTGCCCTCATTCGCAACTGCTACAACAAGCGTGCGGAAAATCCGGCTTACCATCGCTTGACATTTGCCTTGTTTGGGGTAGCGACACCACCGGATCTGATTCAAGACAAGCATCGCACGCCGTTTAATATTGGTCGCGCGATCGAACTTCCTGGCTTTAAGATGCACGAAGTAGAAGTTTTAGAGACAGGTTTGGTAGGGAAAGCGGACAACCCGCAAGCAGTATTGCGCGAGATTTTATCCTGGACGGGAGGACAGCCATTTTTGACCCAAAAGATTTGTAAAATTTGGGTAGAGGAGTGGACGATCGCGGCCGAAACCGAAACCGAAGCCATCGAAACATTGGTGCGGAGTCGCATCATTGAAAATTGGGAAAGTCAAGACGAACCAGAACATTTACGCACGATCCGCGATCGGGTTTTGCGAAACGAAAAACGTGCAGGACGGCTACTAGGACTTCATCAAAAGGTTTTAGAGGAGGAAGGGATCGACTCTAAAAATACACCGATAGAAATCTGGCTGAGGCTAACGGGTTTAGTGTACAAAACAAAAGGAAAAATCGAGGTTTACAACCGAGTTTACGAACGAGTGTTCGATAAAAACTGGGTAAGGCACGAGCTATCAGAATTACGTCCGTATTCTGAATCCTTCAATGCTTGGGTAAATTCTGGACATCAAGATAAATCTCGGCTTTTGCAAGGTAAAGCCTTGCAAAATGCTTTATTGTGGACACAAGATAAAAGTCTGAGCGATTTAGACTATCGATTTCTCAATGCAAGTCAAGATTTGGAGAAAGTCGAGATCGCAAGACAATTAAAACTTCAGGAAGAAGAAAGTCGTATTTTGGCTGAAGCTCATCATGCGCTACTTGATGCTCGGCAAAAAGCGAGAACAAAAATTCGTATTGCAACTGTGATTTTGAGCTTTAGTGTCTTTGTCGGTGGAATGATTTTCTATTCTTGGCCGACAGTTCACTATGGCGAAAGTTGCGTAGTGAAACTGGTAGCAAATCAGTTAGCTAGTGCTCGTGAGGATTGCTTGTATGCGATAAAGCTCAATCCTAAAAATAAAGAGGCTCATTATACTTTAGGGCAAGTTTACGAACGTCTGAGAAACTTTGAAAAGGCTGAAAGACATTACAAAGAAGCTGTAAATTTAGGCTTTTTAGCTGCTTACAGCGAACTTGCGAGGATTTATTTGCTAAAAGATGATTGCGATCGAGCTTTAGATTTGCTGAGGCAGGTACAACAGGCCGCTACGCTTCCAGAAGTCAAGTATGCTGTACTAAAAAATATAGGATGGGGGTATTTATGTCAATGGAAAAAGCATCAAGATCCAGGCAGTTTAGACAGTGCAGAAAAATATCTTCAAGATTCTTTAGAGATAGACAATGGACGTGCTTCTTCTCATTGTTTGCTAGCTCAAGTCATTGAAGAGAGAGACGAGAAAGAAATAGCACTTCATTCATGGAAAAAATGTAAGGATGGACTGAAAGTAAATAGTTTTGAGGAAGAACAGTGGATCTTGACGGCACGCCAACGCTTACAGCTTACAACCCAGTAAAACAAAGCAGAGGACTTAGAATGATGATATTCAATCGGCAAAAAACAAACCATCGAGGATTTACCTTGATTGAAACTCTTGTTGTTATTCTAATGCTTGGCGTTTTAGCAGCGATTGGCATTCGACAATTGTTTCTTCTCGTGAACCAACAAAGAGTTAATGTAGTGCGAGATTCGGTCGTTCACTATTTGAAGAAGGCGCAAGCTGAAGCTATCTCCGAGCAAGAAGAATTTAGTGCAACCTTTCGTCTTTCCGATAGAGGGCCAGTCGTCGCAATTTATCCTACAGATACCCCTGAGTCGGAGTGGATGTGGGAGGAGGTTGGTACTAACTTAGCTGAAGATCGATTTTTCTTTGGAGCAAATTTTGCAGAACATACAGTTACCTTCAATTCACTGGGGATAACGGAGGATGCAGGATTTACAGTTTTAGTTGCTGTCATAAGTGAAAACGAAGTTCTTCCCAGAACTGTACGATGTGTTTCTATTCTCAACTCCAATATGCAACTTGATGTAGGAAATTATTCTGCTTGCGGAATTATGGCAAATGCCGATAGTAGCGATGTATCCAATGAGAGTTCTGAGATTGACTATGTTAATATACATAATAGGAACGCAAACATCTACGATCTTCAACCTCTTCTGAATACTTTTACTGTATCACCAGAGCGTATGGATCTAGAGCCGGAAAATGGCAGAGAAAATCCTAGAAATCAAAGAGACAACGTTAATTAAATGAAGTGAGGGTTAGTTTACTATTTGCTAGTTTCAGTAATTGAAGAAAAGGATGAACTGAAAGTCAATAGTTTTGAGGAAGATCAGTGGATCTTAATGACACGCCAACGCTTACAGCTTACAACCCAGTAAAACGAAACAGAGGACTTAAAATGACGTTATTCAATCGGCAAAAAACAAACCACCGAGGATTTACCTTGATTGAAACTCTTGTTGTTATTCTAATGCTTGGCGTTTTAGCAGCGATTGGCATTCGACAACTTTTTCTTTTCCTGAACCAACAAAGAGTTAATATAGTGCGTGATTCTGTCATTCAATATTTAAAAAAGGCACAAGCTGAAGCCATCTCCGAGCAAGAAAAATTGAGTGTAACTTTTCGCCTTTCTGACCGAGGGCCGGTCGTCGCAATCTATCCTACGGATTTACCGGAATCAGAGTGGGAATGGAGTCAAGTAGGTTTAGATCTATCACCAGAACAATTTTTCTTTGGAGTAAATTTTGAAGAACATACCATTACGTTTAATAGCTTAGGGAAAACTGAAGATGCTGGATTTTCAATTCTAGTGGCTGTTATGAGCAGAAATAATATTATCCCTAAAACTACGCGGTGTGTTAGTGTAGTGAGCAATAATGTTCAGTTTGAAACAGGAAAAAGTTACGCTTGTGGACTTGTTACTGATGATGAAATCTCTCCAGATATGCAGAATCCTGATGTTACTAATTACTCTCCGCCTAATTCTTGGCCCTAGTAAATAAATCACAACCTTCCACTGCCTCGTAAAGATTTTGTAGCAACTCCTCAAACGTCTCGCCTTCAGTGGTACAATACTAAATAGCCATCCGCACACCTCGATCGCCTTTCGACAAAACAAACATGATTGCCCAACTCGACTACAAACGAGCGCCCCAAGAATACCTACAGTGGGAAGCCACGCAACCTCTCCGCTATGGGTATATTGACGGTGACGTTTATGCCATGACGGGTAGGACAATTCCTCACAATCAAATTGCCGTTAATCTCATTGCTCTATTTAAACCCCATTTGCGAGGGAAACAGTGTAAAGTTCTCGGTAGCGATGCTAAAGTTGGGATTAGCGATCGCGGCCCCTTTCACTACCCCGATCTGTCTGTCACCTGCGATCCACGCGATCGATTCGCCCGATACTATATTCGCTATCCCTGTTTAATTGTCGAGGTACTCTCCGACAGTACAGAAGGCTTCGATCGAGGTGATAAATTTCGTCACTACCGTCAGATCGAAACCCTACAAGAATACGTTTTAATTAGTCCATCTCGGCAGAGTGTGGAATGCTATCGTCTCAATTCGCATGGAAGATGGGAACTGTTTTCCTACACTAGCGATGGCGAAGATGCGCGATCGACTCGCATTGAATGGACGAGTATTGGTATAACTTGCACGTTTGACGACATTTATGAAGATGTTGAGTTTATCGATCGTCCTCCACACTGAAGCGACGCATTTGCCTTTTTTGAATTTTGAATTTTTAATTTTGAATTGGAGCGAAGCGACTCGCTTCCGCCGCTAACAACAAAGCCGCCTTCATGCTAGTGGCATCCGCAACCCCTTTCCCGGCGATATCGAACGCCGTACCGTGATCGGGAGACGTGCGGATAAACGGCAAGCCGATCGTCGTATTTACAGCCCGATCGAAGCCCATCAATTTTACAGGAATCAACCCCTGATCGTGGTACAATGCTAAATAGCCATCTGCCGCCTCGATCGCCTTATTTCCAAACCAAGCCTGTCCCGGTTTCACCCACAACGTATCTGGCGGTACGGGGCCGTCAATTTGTAAGTCCCGAAAGCGATCGCGTTCTCCATGCAGCCAAGGCACAATCCAGTCGCGTTCCTCAGTTCCCAACTGTCCTCCTTCGCCGCTATGAGGGTTGAGTCCGGCGATCGCGATCTTTGGCTTCGCAATGCCGCAGTCTTGTTGTAAATAGTTAACAAACAACTCCAACTTCCACGATAGCAGTTCCGGGTTCAGGGTTTCGGCAACGCAACTGAGGGGAATGTGCGTAGTGGCGAGTAGGGTTCGCAGCGTCCACCCCGTATGCGGCGATCGCGCGACGAACAGCATCCCAAAGCGATCGACCCCCGCCGCATTGGCCAGTACCTCCGTCTGTCCGGGGTAGTGGTGTCCGGCCGCTTTCCAAGCGGACTTGGCGATCGGCCCGGTGACGATCGCGCCAAATTCCCCTTTCAACGTGGCCGCGATCGCCGCTTGCAAGTAAGCAAAGCTGGCCCCACCACTGGCGGCATTTCCCTCTCCCAGAACGATGTCGCCGGGAGTGGTAATATCGACAATGTTAACGGTGTCGAGATCGGGGACGGGTTGTCCGAGTTGACAGAGGCGATCGCGAGTTTGCGACAGCAGCGATCGCGATCCGAACACCGTCGCCGCGCAGGTGCGGGTGATGTCCGGATCGGCTAGGGCCTTCAGCACCACTTCCGGGCCGATACCCGCCGGATCTCCAATGGTTAGGGCTAGGGGCGATCGCACGTGGTAGGATGAGTAACGGTCAGTTGCAAACTAAGTATAAAACAAATGGCTAGCGAAATTTTCAACACTGCCTTGATTTCTTCCGGTTGCGTTCTCATCGGCTTATCCCTCGGCTTTTTACTACTAAAAATCGGAGGAGAATAAGCAAGAACCTCACCGATTTGGGAGATGAAGGGCGAACGCCGTTCGCCCCTACCGAGTTTAACCCGATTTTGTCCCTAAGCGCCTACTGCGGCCGGTTGCAGCAATTCCACGCGATCGAACCCGAACTCGGTGTCCGGTTCGCCTTCGGTGCTAATTGTGCGGCTGGTGAGGATAAAATAGTCGCCGACTTTGGTATAGTTATCCTCAAATTCGCTGTAGGGCGATTTGATTTCTCCGGTTTTCGGATCGCGATAAATCGAACTGTAGCGATGGGATAAATAACCTTCTCCCGTGTCGTGGCTGCTGAAGGTGTCGATGGTGACGACAATGCCATGAATGTGGCGATGGACGTGGCACACTTCATTGTCGCGCACTTTGTAGCGGTTGCCCGAAGATTTGCCGCCGACGTGAATTTCCACGGCCCCGGTGTCGTCGGTTTCGCCGATCTCGAACTCGTTTTTGGCGTGCGTCTCTTCAAAGGTGCGGCGAATGCGGTGAATGGCGACTTCTTGCAGTTGGCTGGCGATCGCCTTTTCGGTGTCCTCGTCGTCCGCTTCTAGCACGTCAACGCTCAAATCCGGGTTGACGCGGGCCTTGGCTTTCGTCATTTTATCCCCGTGACGAAATGTGGCTTCGGTGGTGTAACCCGGAAAGTTGCGATCCCAGGTGTAGCGGTTTTCGTAGGCGTTGCGAAACAACTCGCGAGCGTTCATATCGTTCCTATCCAATGGCTGCTCTTTCTACTCTAATGTTTTTAGAGGGGCAATACAACATTTTAACTTTAACAACCCAAAACACTCGTCTGCGCTAAAATATAAAACCCAAGCGTTACGATCGTCCTTCCCGATTTTATGGCCGGACACAGCAAGTGGGCGAACATCAAACGTCAAAAAGCCCGCGTCGATGCAGCTAAAAGCAAAATCTTTACCCGCCTGTCGCGAGAAATTATCGTCGCGGCCCGCAGCGGCCTTCCCGATCCCGAGGCCAACTTCCAGCTTCGCAACGCCGTCGCCAAAGCCAAAGCCGCCGGGATCCCCAACGATAACATCGATCGCGCCATTGCCAAAGGTGCGGGCACCCTAGGCGGCGACGATGCCTTTGAAGCCATGCGCTACGAAGGGTACGGCCCCGGCGGCGTGGCCGTCCTCGTTGAAGCCCTCACCGACAACCGCAACCGTACCGCCGCCGATCTGCGAGTGGCGTTCAGCAAAAATGGCGGCAATTTGGGCGAAACAGGCTGCGTCAGTTGGATGTTCGATCAGAAAGGAGTCGTCGCCGTCACCGGAGACATTGACGAAGACGAACTCCTCGAAGCCTCCCTGGAAGGGGGGGCCGAAAGTTACGAACTGACGGATATCGACGGCGAACCGGGGGCCGAAGTCTTGTGCGCCCCGGCCGATCTCGAAACCTTGACCCGAGCTTTGCAAGCGGGGGATTACAATATTGTCGAGGCTCAACTGCGCTGGATCCCTAGCAATACTATTGAGGTGGACGACTGGGAACAGGCGCGATCGCTGCTAAAGTTAATGGATGCCCTCGACGAACTCGATGACGTACAAAACGTCACCGCCAACTTCGATATGGCCGACGAACTGCTGGCCGCGATCGCCAGCTAGACTCGCGAAGGGGGTTGGTAGCCTTGTTCGTAGGCGAAGCGTACCAACTGGGCCCGGTTTTGCAGATCCAGCTTGTTGAGAATGTTGCTGAGATGGGTTTGCACGGTACGCGGACTTACAAACAGGCGATCGGCGATTTGTTTGTTGGTGAACCCCTGGATCGCTTCCCAAAACACCCGTTCTTCGGCAGGGGTCAGCGATAGGGCCTTAAAAGGAACGTCGGCCGTCCCGTTATTTCCGGCCGGCCTTTGAGAGGCGACTGCCGTATCGGCGGCCGCTTCGGGATCGCGCCAGTTGGCCCGGTGTTGCAGTAAGCGGGCGATTTCGGCCCGTATGCGCCGCGATCGATCCAGTTGGGCCTCGATTTTGGCCAGCAACTCGCGCGGCTCGAAGGGTTTGATGATATAATCGTCCGCACCGATACTGTGAGCGGCGATGCGATCGTCGAGCTCGCTACAGCACGACAGAAAAATAAACGGGATTAACTGTCCCGATTGCAGCGATCGCAGGCGGCGACAAAACTCAAAGCCGTCGATTTCGGGCATCACCAAGTCGGAGACGACCAAATCGATGGTTTCCGACTCAAACAGTTCGAGGGCCGCCGAGGCAGAACTCGCCGCTAGGACTGCGTAACCTCTCTGTTCGAGATAGCGCCTCAATACGAGTAAAAAGGTGCGATCGTCGTCAACAATTAAAATTCGATTCATTCTAAAGTTCGCTTTATTCTAGCTTGAGGCTCAATATGGACTCAAGCACGGATTCGATCTGGATCCAAAAAATCGGGGTCTGGTTTACAGATATTCCCCCAAAGCGATCGAGGTTTCTAAAAATGGTATTTTATACTGGGATGCCCCGCTTCAGAGTATATCAATTTCTGTGTGCATTTTGAGCCTAAGTGCGATCGCGGCTTAAAAAAGCTTAACGCTAACAGTTTTTTGGGGCGCGATCGGTCTACAATACCACTGGCCCCAGTTTAATGACTTCTTTAGGTACTGATGTACGAAAAAATTACACCTCCCCAAACCGGCCAGAAGATTACCTTTCGCAATGGCGAACCCGACGTTCCCGACAACCCGATCGTTCCCTTCATTCGCGGTGACGGTACGGGTGTTGATATCTGGCCGGCGGCCCAGCGAGTTTTCGATGCAGCCGTAGAAGCCGCTTACGGCAGCCAACGTCAAATTAGTTGGTTTAAAATTTATGCTGGAGACGAAGCCTGCCAAATTTATGGCGAGTATCAATACCTCCCCCAAGACACCTTAAACGCCATCCAAGACTACGGAATTGCCATCAAAGGCCCCTTGACAACCCCCATTGGCGGTGGTATCCGATCGCTCAACGTCGCCTTGCGGCAAATCAACGATCTCTACGCTTGCGTGCGTCCCTGTAAGTATTATTCCGGAACCCCCTCGCCGCACAAACATCCCGAATATCTCGACATCATTATCTACCGGGAAAACACGGAGGATATCTATTTAGGGATTGAGTGGAAAGAAGGCAGTGACATTGCCAACAAACTCCTCCAAATCTTAAATTCGGATCTGATCCCCGCTACCCCCGAACATGGTAAAAAACAGATTCGTTCTGACTCTGGACTGGGCATCAAACCCATCAGCAAAACGGGCAGCCAACGCCTGGTGCGCCGGGCCATCAAACACGCCTTGAGTTTGCCGAAAGACAAGCAAAAAGTGACCCTAGTGCACAAAGGCAATATTATGAAATATACCGAAGGTGCATTTCGCAACTGGGGTTACGAATTGGCGACGACTGAATTCCGTGATGAATGCGTTACGGAGCGCGAATCGTGGATTCTCAGCAATAAAGAAGCCAATCCCGATATCTCCTTTGAAGACAATGCCCGTAAATTAGAGCCGGGTTACGACAATTTACCTC
>CAKZKB010000493.1 GCA_937121005.1 uncultured cyanobacterium
CCCGACCAGTTGGAAGTTCTCCGCCATCGCTTCAATTTTGCCCGCCGGACGTTAGAATTTGAATGCGCCCGAGATAAATATCGCTACTTAACCGACCACCCGGACGCGATCGCCAAACATTCTGATAGTGACTGTCCCCACTGCCAACAACTCTCGGAACTTGACGATCGCCTAACGCGATCGATCGAACGGCTCGATCGCGACTGGAAGCGGTTGCTAAAGCTCAACGAACCCCATACCCCGCAAGACGATCTCGCCTGGATTTTAGAGGATTTATCTCGCCTTGCTTACCGAGATATCGACGGAGAAATTAAACCCCTCCTCAGCGAACAAGAACTGCGCCAATTGAGCGTCGTTCGGGGAAATTTGACTGCAAAAGAGCGATCGGCGATGGAGGCTCACGTCAGCCATTCTTTTGAGTTTCTCAAGCGCATTCCTTGGACGAAATATCTAGAAAAAGTCCCCGAAATTGCCTACGCGCACCACGAAAAACTCGATGGTAGCGGCTACCCGCGCGGGTTAAAAAAAGATGACATTCCCATCCAAACCCAAATTATGACGATCGCGGATATTTACGATGCGCTCACAGCAGGCGATCGTCCCTACAAGCGCGGTTTACCTGTAGCTACTGCCATCGAAATTTTACATGAAGAAGCGGCCCACTTCAAGATTAACGCCGATCTGGTGCAAGTCTTCGAGCAGCGTCAGGTTTTCTCGGTATTGGGGCACGTTCTCGAAACCCTTCCGGTAAGGATATCGTAGGGGATATTTCCCTCGTTCCTCTGGTTTTGCCAGGGAACGTATTGTCGAGGCTCTGCCTCGTGTAAAATGGAGGCAGAGCCTCCATCATTCGCTGCGCCCCAGAGGAGCGCAACGAGAGGGATCCCTAATACCTAATCCCTAACACCTAATACCTTAGCATAGGCAATGAGTTTGTAAACCAACTTGGCGGCGGTAAATTCAGACACCACCGAATCTGCAACTGGGGCCAATTCCATCACGTCGCCGCCGATAACGGTATGAGTTTCGCACAGACGACGCAGGAAAGCGAGCAGATCGTACCAGCCGAGTCCGCCGGGTTCTGGGGTGCCCACACCAGGCATTATACCAGGGTTGATGCCGTCGAGATCGATGGTGATAAAAACGCGATCGGTGGGAATTGCTGCTAGAGTGGTTTCGATCCAGTTCGATCGCGTCGCAATATCCCTGTCCCAAACAATTTTGAGGTTCCTTTCTTTAATAAAATCGGACTCTTCTTGACAAATACTGCGGATACCAATTTGTACCGTCGGCAACCCCATATCGACAATGCGGCGCATGACGCAAGCGCGATTGTAAATGGAGCCTTCGTATTCGTATCTTAAGTCGCCATGGGCATCAATTTGGACGACGGTAAACCGTTCGTTCGGGTTGGCTAAACTGAAGCCTTTGACTACGCCTTCGGTGATGCTGTGTTCGCCACCAATGGCGATCGCGAATTTACCATCGGCGACAATTTTGCTCGTCACTGCTGCCACTTGCGATACCATTTCTTCCCCGGAGAGATGGGGATTTTTTCGCGTATCGCAAACGGGGTCGCAGGTGTAGATCCCAACGCGATCGCACGGTTGCAGCCACAGTTCGCTATCGAAATACTCGACTTGCCGAGAAGCGGTTAGCAACGCTTCCGGGCCGTTTTGACATCCTTGGCGGTAGGTGGTGGTGGCTTCGTAAGGCACGGGAACGATGACGACATCAGCGCGATCGTACTCGGGTACTTCTTCAAGTGTTTCTAGGAGAAAGTGACTCATTTGCGGGCATTTTTATATTCAGACTTGAGGCGATCGATCCCTTCTTGGCGGCGATCGTACAGCCGTTTGAGCGGGCGAGGTTGGCAGCGATTTAAGCTGTAAGCGCTCATCAACGGCAGGGCGATGGTACTGTCAGTATAGCAGACGATCGCGTTCGGTAATTCATTGGGATCGACCTTGCCCCAACTTACCGCTTCTGAGGGAGTTGCCCCCGATAACCCCCCCGTGTCAGGACGAGAATCAGTAATTTGAACGAAGAAATCGTGACCCCGTTCTTCCAAGCCTAAAACTTCGTGGACTTGGGGTTGAGTTTGCAGCAAAAAGTTTTTGGGACTGCCCCCACCGAGGATAATTGCCGCACTTTTGCCGTCGTTATCTCGAGCTAAATAAACCAGGGCAGTTGTTTCGTTGACATCAATAGACGGATCGAGAACTAACTGGGATCCTTCTAATGCCAAAGCGGCTACGTTCATGCCGATGGAACTGTCGCCAGGGGAAGAGGTATAAACGGGTACGCCGCACTCGTAAGCTGTAGCCAGCAAGCTGCGATTTTCGACACCGAGTTCGTCTTCTAGCTTGTAAATATATTTACCCAGCAAGTAATGGAACTCTCCGGTTCCCATTGGTTTTTGAAATTCGGGCGATCGTAAGGTTTTTCGCAAAAAAGCATCGGTTTGTAGCAATGCTTCGTAGTCTAAGGTGATGTCGTAGATGCGGACGCTGCCTTCTTGCCGTAATTTTGTATCGTCAACGTCGGGACGACCCGCATATAAATCGTAGCGCAAACTGCGATGGATATCGTGATAAAGATTGGCTCCGGTACTAACGATCCAGTCAATAAATCCGGCCCGAATTAAAGGGTTAAAACAGCCTAAACCCAATCCCGCCGGCGTAAGGGCTCCGGCAATACTCACGCCAACTGTCACGTTATCTTGGAAGATTCTTTGCTGGAGTAACTGACAGCATTCTCGCAAGCGAGCGGCGTTGTAAGCACTGAAATAGCGATCGATCAAATCGACAACGCTAATGTTGTCGCTCATGGGAGGGGGACTGATTTTTCGAGAGGCTTGGGGCATTGCAATCTCTAAGCCTAAAAAGACATTGAACTTCGGGCGGTATCGAGCCTTTTGTATTGTCCCACAAGTTCGGCAGTTGTGGCGATCGTCAAGGTTTCTTTACAATTGTTTAAGAATTGGGACGATCGCGTCCCTTGGCAATGACGCGATCTAGGGAGAAGTCGTTAAAACTGCGACAGGCGATCAGAATAAAGAATACCAAACAGTAAATTAACTGACTCGAAGCTGCATCCCAATTTTGAAGCAGGGTGACACCGTACATAAGAATGGCCATTAAGCCGATTCCCGTCACCAATGCTACTTCTGTTGCCAGTCCTAGGGCGATCCCAATGCCAATGAGAAACTCGACAATCGGCACTAGAAATGCCGTCGCTCTCACTAACGGTGCGGGCATGAAGGTATCTTGAAACAAGTCTACCATACCTTGGGCAAATTCGGGAATGCTGTCTAAGCGGGTAAAGCCGTGATTGAAAAAGTTAATGCCAAAAACGATCCGCAGTAGGGTGTAGGCGGTAACGAGATCGCGGCGACGCAGCCAGGTAAACGGAGAAGGAGTCATTGCAACCACAGATAAATAGGATGGACGCAGATAGTTGACAGAGAAAATTCTGAGTTAAGAGAAGATGAATTGGGATACAAGTTGCACTACTTTGACTTTAGATTGACCTTTTTCTG
This sequence comes from uncultured cyanobacterium, assembly GCA_937121005.1. Taxonomy (GTDB): domain Bacteria; phylum Cyanobacteriota; class Cyanobacteriia; order Cyanobacteriales; family Geitlerinemataceae; genus CAKZKB01. The sequence continues at coordinate 3,542 of CAKZKB010000493.1, forward strand.
AACTCTGAATTCTGAACTCTGAATTCTGAATTGAAGCGTAGCGACCCGATCGCGTCCCAGATAAGCTGCCAGCCAACTGAGGAGGACGACAAATCGATTGTACCAGCCGGGGAGGTACACCCAGTGGACTTGCAGCCAGAGTAACCATGCCAAGAATCCGCGAAAACGAAATCCGGCGATGTTTCCTACGCCAGTATAACCGCCGACGATCGCCAATCGACCTTTATTAAAGAATTTAAATGGCTTTGGCATTTTTCCGCGCAGTTGGCGGCGCAAGTTGTCGGCAACAGCGACCCCTTGCTGCAAGGCGACGGGGGCAATTCCGGGAAGTGGTTTGCCATCGGATTCTAAATAAGCAAGATCGCCAATGGCGTAGACGCGATCGCGCAGTTCTAATGTCGATCGGACGGGCAATTTTCCCTTGCTTTCCGTCTGGACATCTTGTAAAATATCGGGGCGATCCACTTCAACTCCCGCCGTCCAAATCGTAGTTTCGGTGGCGATCGTCTCTCCCGTATCGAGATAGAGTTCGGTTGGAGTAACGCGATCGACTTTGGTTCCCAAACGAATTTCGACCCCTAATTTTCGTAACCGCTTGCAGGCATAATTTCCCAAGCTAGGCGAGAATTCTTCTAGCAGGCGATCGCCGCTTTGCACTAACACGATCCTTACCCAGTCTCGATCCAAGTTGGGATAGTCTTTTGCCAGTGTCGTTTTGACCCATTCGGCGAGAGATCCGGCGACTTCCACGCCAGTGGTTCCTCCGCCAACAATGGCAAATGTGAGTAGGGTTTCCGTGCGATCGGGTTCGGCGACGGCGGTTTCCAAACAGTCTACAATCCGGCTGCGAATGGCGATCGCGTCAGCAAGAGTTTTTAACGGAAACGAGTGTTCTTGTGCCCCCGAAATGCCTAAAAATTGCGCTTTGCTGCCTGTTACTAGAACTAAATAATCGTAGCTTAAGATTTCGGTATCGGATTGAATTACGCGCTTGTCGAAATCAATTTCACTAACGTTTTCCCTTAAAAAGCGCACGTTTGGCGCATTTCTGAGCAAGCGACGCACGGGGCTAGCAATGACATTGGCATCGAGAACCCCTGTCGCCACTTGATAGAGAAGCGGCGTAAAAACGTGGTAGTTACAGCGATCGACGAGAACCACTTCTGCATCGCACCCGGCGAGAGACTGTGCCGCTTGCAAGCCACCAAACCCCGCACCGATAATAACAATGCGCGGGGAATGAGGAGGGATGGCAGCAGTTGGGTAGGGCATCGCGATCGCGAATCGAAAAATTTTATATTCTCTTAATTTATAACATTTCTGATGGCAATGCAAGGGGCAGGAAAAATAAAAATATTTCAATCGGTCTAGCGAGGCGATCGCGGCCGTTTGATGGTAAGATAGCCGCCATCGGCTTTTGCTGGTGTGGTGTCGAGGAGAAACGAATGCAAGCAATTGATTGGGCGATAGTCGTCGCGTATCTCGTTTTAACGATGGGTTTGGGTGCGTATTTGTCGCGCAAAGCCTCTAAAAGTTTAGTCGATTTTTTCGTATCGGGGCGATCGCTTCCCTGGTGGCTGACAGGGGTGAGTATGGCGGCGACCACATTTTCCATTGACACGCCGCTTTTAATTACTGGAATTGTTGGTAATAGCGGCATTTCTGGGAACTGGTTGTGGTGGAGTTTTGGCATCTCCCACGTGATTATGATTTATTTGTTTGCCAAAATGTGGCGGCGATCGGAGGCCATTACCGATGCGGAACTGACAGAGTTGCGCTACGGTGGAAAAACTGCCGCCGTGTTGCGTGGAGTCAAAGCATTTATCTTCGCTGTTCCTGTTAATTGCATTGCCATCGGTTACGCCATGCTAGGGATGGTGAAAGTGGTAGATGCCCTGAATATTTGGTCGGGTTTGGGGATCGATGCGGGAGATACGAACTTAAAAATTTTGAGCGTTATTGGAGTCAGTATTTTTGTCCTCGTCTATGCAGGCTTGGCGGGATTGTGGGGGGTAGTGGCAACGGCTTTCTTCCAATTTGTGTTAGCATTAGTCGGGGCGCTTTTAGTAGCTGGTATCGCCCTCAACAGCATTGGCGGCATTCGCGAACTGATCGCCGGCGTTCAACAAATTAGCGATCGCGACATTCTCTCCATCGTCCCCATTTCCATTGGCACGGAAGATGGGTTAATCGCCTTCAGCAAAACAGCAACCATTACCGCCAGTGTCTTTTTTACCAACATTTTTATCCAGTGGTGGGCCTGGCGACGTAGCGATGGTGGAGGTGAATTCGTACAGCGATTTGCAGCTTCTAAAAACGAAGTCGATGCCGAAAAAGCCGCTTGGACGTTCAATATTTTACACTACGTGGTGCGAACTTGGCCCTGGATTATTGTCGCCCTAGTTGCCTTAGTCGTCTTTCCGGATCTAGAAGACAAGGAGCTAGGATACCCAAAACTAATGGTCGAATTCTTATCTCCAGGAATTTTGGGCTTAGTCGTTTCTTCTCTCGTTGCTGCATTTATGAGTACCGTTTCTACGTCTATTAACTGGGGAGCCTCTTTTATTACCAACGATTTGTACTTGCGCTTTGTCGAACCCAACGCCAGCCAATCCAAACTTGTTTTCGTAGCTCGCATCTCTTCGGTTCTCATCACTGCTTTGGGTGGCATTGCGGCATTTTTAGCCAACGACATCAACACTGTTTTTCAACTGATCATCGCCATTGGAACTGGATCGGGCTTGATTCTGATGCTACGCTGGTTTTGGTGGCGGGTGAATGCTGCCGCAGAACTGACGGCGATCGTCGCGAGTTTTGTAGTTGGTTTAACTTTTAGCGTCGTTCCCGACGTGGCAATTGAAGACTACGGAATTCGTGTTATGGTGATTACTGCGATCGTCTGTACCTTGTGGATCGCCGTCATGTTTTTAACTCCTCCCGAGTCCGAAGAAACCCTACAAGAATTTTATCGCCGCACTCGTCCCGGCGGCCCTGGTTGGCGCAAGCAACGACAAGCATTGCAACTCGAACCCGCGCAGGATTTAAAGTTAGATATTCAACGGTCGATCGCGGCCAATATCCTCCTCTTTGGTATCCTCATTGGTACGGGAGCATTTTTACTGCTGCAACCCCTACTCGGTTGGAGTTCTCTCGTCGTCGCCGTTCTCGGTTGGACGTGGTTGCGACAGCTAAACAAGCGCCGCATTTCACCCATGCCCCGCCCCGGTTTGGAGGATTAAAGGTAAGTATTCAGCTAAAATTGAACATGACTGTAAGGATCCCCCTTCCGTCCCCCTTATTAAGGGGGAGACCCATTAATTAATTCCCCCCTTATTAAGGGGGGTTAGGGGGGGATCTTTTCCCTCAACCTGAATCTTTACAGTTGAAGTATGCAAGAAAAACCGACGATCGATCTCTCCCAAATGCCCAAGGCAGAACTGCACCTGCACTTAGAAGGAATGCCGCGTTGGGAAACACTGCGACAGGCACACCGACGGCATTACGGAACGGAATTACCCGCCGTTCCTTATTGGTACGCAGCCGATTTTCGGTTTGCTAACTTTGGCGAATTTGCCAGTTTGTTCCGCGAATACGTTCACCCTTGGCTGCAAGCACCTTCGGGTTATGCTGAAGTCATTCGCGACTGCTTCGACAGTTTAATTGAGCAGAATATTCGCTATGCGGAAATCAATTTTACCCCTTTGCTGGTGGAGAAGTTCGGATTTTCTCTCCCTAACATTTTAGACCTACTCGCCGCCGAGATCGATCGCGCAAAAGACAGAAATTGCACCATTCGGATGTTTGCGGGTTTGCTGCGCGATCGCGGTTCCGAAGAGGCGATCGCCTGGGTCAAAAAACTGCGATCGTCCCCGATTATTTCGGGATTTGACTTCCAAGGCAACGAAGTTGGCTGGCCCGTCGATCGCTTTTTAACCGCCATCGATCTGGCAAAAGAAGCCGGAAAGCGAGTCAAAGCACACGCTGGAGAAATGACAGGGCCTGAAAACATTAAAATTGCCGTCGAACGGGCCAGAATCGATCGCATCGGACATGGAACCTCTGCCATTCAAGACCCAGAAGTTGTCGAACTTTTGCGCGATCGTCATGTTACAGTAGAAATGTGTCCCACGTCTAACGAACGCCTAAAATATGTCAAATCCTATCGAGAACATCCTATTTTCGATCTCGATGCTGCCGGAATTGCTGTCACTGTAAACTCTGACGATCCCACCTTCTTCGGACTCAACCTCACCGACGAACTCTCGCGGTTGATGGCACAGCGACAGGCAAAAATATCCGACCTCAAACGCTGGACGCGCAATGCGTTTTGCCACGCCATTCTTGATGAGAAGACTCGCCGCCGTTACCTTAGCGAGCTCGAAGCATGGCAGCCAACGGCAGATGTTTTAGATGGCTGAATGTCTCAACATTGGATGACTCTTCAGATAGTCTAGCATAAACGGGTGTAGAAACCGGGTTTCTTGTTTAACCTGAAGACTGACAATATTTTTAGCCGCAATGTAGCCTGCGCTACCTACAACTGGGATCGTTTTCTGGTTTAATGAGCGTTGTCAGAACGACGATCGCCCGATGAACTCTTACCCTGCCCAGGAAAGCATCTACAGCTACTTTCTAGATTTGGTACGCTCCCGCGCTCCAGACGAAGTGCTGCGCGAATTCAAAAATCTGTTCGTGTACCACGTCGCTTCTGAAAATGAAGCGATTCTCAACTACCTGCAAGACATCGTTTTAGACGCTGGAGAAGAACCGTTTAAGTACACCCTCCAGCGATCGTGCTACATTTTATTTAACAACTGGGAAGCCAATCGCCAGTACGAATATATCCCTAAATTGGTGCGCGTTTTTGACGATGCCGCCATTAGTCAGTCGGCGATTTCGCCAGTGCTAAAAAAGCAAAGAGCCTGGCTGCAAAACTTCTTAGAAAGCAAGGCTTTTAACGATCTACAACTGTTTGTCTGGCGCTACGATACCGCCGATCGCAAACAAAAAGAGAAAAAATGGAGCGATCGCTATATTGCCTATTGCTTAGTGCCTCAATATGCCGATCCCAACAATTCCGAAGAACAACGGCAAGTGGCGCGTGTCGTTTCGCAACGCCTAAAAGACAAATTTAAATTCGAGCTTGCCATGTACGTGACGCGATCGCAAATGGCCAGTTATCGCAGCAATCCCTATCCGAACCCGACCATTTTAGGCGATAATGTTTTGCGCCTCATCGAAATCGTACTGTCGCGGCGGGGACAATTTAACTACGAGAGTCTCGCCAGTTTGTTTCTCGCACAAACCGCACGATCGCGCTATTCCAGCTTCAAAACAAGACTGAATAAATATCTCCTCTACGCTTGGGGCGATAAAGAATTAGCCAACACCATC
>CAKZKB010000494.1 GCA_937121005.1 uncultured cyanobacterium
TTTCTGTTCGCACAAGAAGCTCGACCTTATTCTTTGTGGATGGTAACGATCTTATTTTCAAGTGCAACCCTACTCAGAGCGCTGCGAGTCAATTCCAAAAAAACTTGGCTTCTTTATAGCATAGCTACGGCACTTTCTCTATGGAGTTTTATGCTATCTATTCTTGTCCTAGCAGGACAAGGACTGTATGTATTTATCAAAGAAAAATTCCGTTTCAATAAGACTGTCATGTCGTTTGGCGCGAGTAGTGCTATTGCTTTATTCTCCTTCTTACCTTGGATAGGAATTACCTTTTATCACCGTCATGCGGCGATCGGAGCAACCAATTGGGTCTGGAAAAAGATACCTTTGAGCCGTTGGATATTCAGATGGATGCAGCATACCAGTTCTGTGGTTCTCGATTTAGAAAAAAATTTTTGGTTGTTGTCTAACAAACATCGAGCCGTTCTCGCTTTCGTTTCGCTTTGTGTTTTGATGGCATTGTATATTTTTCTGCGTCGCGCTCCTAAAAGAGTTGCTTTGTTTATCGCGTGTCTGGCTTTAGGAACAGTGTCACCTTTAGCCTTGCCAGATTTGATTTTAGGAGGAGTTCGATCGACCTCGGGTCGCTATATTGCTCCTTTTATTTTGTGTTGTAACTTGTCACTAGCATATTTAATCGCTGATGGAATCTTTAATCTGTCTCATCAGCTTCAATTCTCTAAATTGATAAAGTGGACTAGTACAGTGCTGTTTTACTTCTTACTACTGTGCGGTTTCGTCTCTATCGCTCTGGGTGCGAATTCCTCGGCCTCGTGGAATAAAGTTTTAAGTCAAGGAAACGAGCGCGTAGCAGATATTATCAATCAATACCCATCTCCAATTGTTATTGAATGTATGACGGATCTTAACACCTTCTCACTTCTTTACCATCTCGATGCTGATGTCAAGATTGCATTTTTTAGCGGCGGATTTTTTAGCGATGAAGATCCGTTAGAAAAAATTGAATCCAAGATAGACGAAATCCTCGATAATTACAGTACGATCCTTCTTTTTCGACCGCGATCGTCTTTGCTGGAAAATTTACAACAGGATCGGGATCGGGAACTCGATCCTCTTTACGAAGGTGTCAGTTACACTTTATTTCAGTTAAAGCTGTTAGAATAGCCTGGCGAACTAGCTGCCGATCCGGTCTTCGAGGGAGAATTTTCGATCTGGAAACTGCGCCACGGCCAATCCGAAGGCGATCGCGACTGAGGAAAATACGGAAGCGGAGCGATACCCTTGAGGGGTACAATACCGAATAAGATCGGCAAGGGATTAGTATTGTGCGAGCCCAAGATACAGCACAGTTAGCAGCAACGCTCTTGACCCCCGGACGAGAGCAATCGACTGGAAAAGTGACGATCGCCGCGCGATCGCATCAGTGGGAATTCTACTACCTGCGAGGACAACTTTTGTATGCCATTGGCGGCCCCCACCGCACCCGGCGTTGGGAACGGGCCGTGCGCCAGTGTTGTCCCAAATTCCGCTTCGATCCCGAACGAATTTCGCCCGCCAGTTTGTGGGAATACCAACTTTTGGCCAACGGACTGTCGCGCCAGCACATTAACCTCAAACAAGCTAAAGCAGTTCTCGTCAGCGTCATCAAAGAAGTCTTGCTGTCTCTGATGGCTGCATCGCCAACGGAAGCCACCTGGGTACCGTCGCGCCGTTCTCCCGCACGCAAAACCTCGCCACTACCGCTAGCGGTGAGCGAAGTCGAACAGTTGTTACATGAAACCTCCCAACTGTGGCATCACTGGCAAGAAAAGGGACTCGACTATCTGCAACCCGATCGCGCGCCAACGTTGCAAGAACCCTCTGCCAATTCCGAACAAGCGGGGCAATCGACCTTAGTGTTAAGCCAGTTGTTTAACGGGCAGAACACGGTATGGGATATTGCCGCCCAACAGAAGCGATCGCCTTTAGATGTCGCTCGAACTTTACACCATTTCGTGCAAAAAGGCAAGCTCGCCCTCTGCGATGTCACCGATTTGCCCAGTCCCATGGCGCAGTTACAAATGGTATCTGCGGCAGTTAAACCCCCCGCACCTTGTATTGCCTGTATCGACGACTCGGCCGCGGCCACCAAACATATAGAAACCATTCTGATCCGTACTGGATATCGCGTTGTTTGCGTTCGCGATCCCCTGGCCGAAATGTCGCGCTTGCTCGAAGAAAAGCCGGATTTAATCTTTTTAGATGTGGTCATGCCGACGGTGGACGGACGGGATTTGTGTAACTTCCTCCGCAAAACCTCGGTATTTCGAGAAACCCCGATCGTCATCCTCACTAGCTGCGACGGCGCGATCGATCGGGTGCGAGCCAATTTGAGCGGTGCATCGGACTTTTTAAGCAAACCCGCCGATCCGCAAAAGGTACTGGAAATGACCCGCAAGCACATACCCGCAGCGTCAGTCCCTTCCCTCCCATTCAAAATTCAGAATTCAGAATTAAAAATGAAAACCTCTGTCTAAGGCATGGCTCGATCGCGTCTTGGGATTTTAGATTAAACTAACCTCAGATTGGGCAAATGGCATTTGCCCCTACACGGACATTCTCTATCTGTGGCATGAATGCTAGAAATGGGTATTACTCAGAAACGTTGTGGACGGTTACGCCTTCGCTGAGAATTTCGCGAATTAAGGGGTTGTCTGCGGCCATGTTTAAGGTTTTGACCAAGTTGACGACTTCGGCTTTGGTAAAACCGTAACTGTCGGCTTGCTTGTAAATGCGCTCGATCGCGGCTAAGGCTTTAATGTCGTCATCGAACAATTGTACCATTTCTCCTCCTCGGCGGTGGACGAGGAAATCGACCCGCTTGCGGCTGTGTTTCCACTTGGGAGGAATGGGAAGCGATCGCAGCAAACAGCCGCGCGTAATGTTGTAGCGATCGTAGTCTAAAAGTTGCGCGACGACGGCATCTAAAACGCGATCGCTGTTGGCATCACAGACGCGAACTCCGATGCGAACGGGTTTGCGATGGAGGAAATCGTACCCGCTAACGGCGAAATGCAAGTCGTGGGAGGAATTTTTAATACTTTCTACCGCATCGACGGACACATTCTCGCTGCCAGCTTCGGGAAGCACTTTCATGGCGAAGCTGACGATCGCGGCTAGGGAGTCATCGTCTTGTTTGTCGATGATAATTTTGTGCAGCAGTTCGTTATAAGCATCGAGCAGTTTTCGCGTTTTGTCGCGCATCAAACCGACTTCTTCAAAGTCGAACCAGTTGCCGCATTCTTCCATTAAAGTGCGTAGGTTTGCCGTTTCTTCGGCGATGGTGCGGACGCGATTGTCTTGGAACGGGTACAATGGTGGGTAGCTGTTTGGATTGAGATCGTTACAGCGATAAAACCAATTGAGGCGTTCTTGGATCCAGTTGATTTTCTGCTCGACTGTGGGAAGAGAAGTGGAGACAATTTGCCAGTTTTCGATCTGAGTGTGAGCGGCGATCGCGTCCCAGGTGTGAGGCGTGGCGCAACAGAGAAGTACGAGATTTGTCGCGCTAGCATAGAGGCGATCGAGACTGTGACAAGCCACTTCGATCGCCCCTTCTCCTGTGGTAATATTGGGTTTGGTGGTATCGATTTCGTCGAAGCACAAGACGATAGGAAAGTTGGCAGTTTTGGCAATGCGATCGAGTTGGCTAAAAATCGCGATGGCGCGTTTTTCTAATGCGTCGCGATCGATTTCAGGTAGGCGAAACCGAGGGAAATTGTCGTTATCGTTGCCTTGCAACCAATCCAAACCGATCCGAGACAGTCGAGAATGGGGAAACAACAGATACAGCATCGCTTGTAGGGTATCGCCATCTAAATGAGGATGCACTTCGATGAGCGATCGCGACAGGTTTTCGCAGAACTCTAAAAAAGTGCGATCGCGATTTTTTCCCAATGTTTCCCGGCAAAACTGATGCAGTTCTTGAGGACGATCGGCGCGATCGAGATAGTCGCGATAGCGATCGGCGGACGGTGTTTCCTGTAGCGTCAGGATGAGTTTCGCGGCCAATCGCTGCCATTGGGTTGACTCTTCTGCCGATGCCATGCTAAAATTTTTGACAAGACAAGATAGCGCGTGGCTGTTCGGTTGTCGCGGAGCCAGACAAGGAGAAATGTAGGCGAACAAGGCCCGATTTTCGATTTCGATTTCGCGACGAATTCGCGCCATGGCGTGGCTTTTTCCCGTTCCCCGTTCCCCGCGAATGGCAATGGCAAGTTTGTCCGCTTCTTGGCTGCGAACTTGCGCGATCGCGTTGCGAACTGCATCGTCCACTTCGCGGTTGAGATCCGGTAAGTCGGCGATAGGTTCTTGCCAGATATCTTCAACGGTGACAACTTTTCCCCAAATTAACGGGTTTTTTCCTTGCTGTCGCGCATCTTCAAAGCGAGCGAACGGATCGCGATCGAAACTCATAGCGCACCGAGTACAAGCGGTTATTGTTTTTTTACCACATTTTCTCGCAACTGTAACAGATTTTTACTCTTCTGGGGACAATTGCCCTTTTTTGCGCTGTCGGATGGCAGCTTTCAGTAATTTTACCCGGTAGGGGTCGGCATCTTTGCGAAAATACAGGCGATCGCCGCGTATCTCCGCACAGAAATCCTGCAAGCGTTCCTCCCATTCTCGCTGCGATCGCGCGGCGGATAAATTGTCGAGCAGTCCCCAATTTTCCTCCTGCTGACTTAGTTTAGCAAATTTTGCGAATTTTGGATAGTCTGGCAGCACCAATGTTTCCTTGCGATGCAACACGGGAGGATTTTTGCTAATCTCGTAGTCGCGATAGCTGATGCGTAAGTCTCGTAAATCCACCTGCATGGCTTGGTAGAGGCGCGGGTGCGCTTCGCTGTCGAATTCGGGATAGGATAAATAGGAGATTTTGGGGACTTTGGTATGAAATTTAACCAGGGTTGTCCCTTCCATACGGCCTACAGTTCCACTGGCGCATCCTTCGTAAACTCGTAAGTGGGGATCGAGTGCGGATAAAGCAGACAAATGGACGGTTAAACTGTTCGCCGATCGCCGTCCGACGGTGGCGCGATCGCAGCATTCAGACATTACCGTTAAGTCGCCAACGCTAAAGAGTAAATCTTCGGCCATCCATAATGCGTCTTGCAGTCGTCCGAACAGCAGTTTGATGTCGTTTTTGATCTGTTGGGTGAGTTTGGTTTTGCCACCGCGACTGCGAAAGGGAATCAACGCTAGGTAAACTAAAATATCTTGACGGCGTTGTTCGGCGATCGTCTCCCATTCTCCTTCATCTGTCACCTGTAAAATGACGTTGAAGGCGCGACGAAAGGTTCCAAACTCTGCCAACAATGCCGACTCGTTTTCCAGTTCGTCCCGGCGAGGAAGGCGGCCGCGATCGCGGATGAATTCCATCAAGGGAAGTAATAGATGTTCGTAGTCTTCAAATCGCTTGCTTGGCTTAAAAATACGCGGCGTACTCAGGAACGATCGCCACCGAGAGGCGCGGAAAGTTTCGGCCCGTTCTTCGTCGCGGAAGACGAGATAAACGCCTAAACCAATGGCGATCGCATCGACTCCCAAAACGCGATCGATGTATTCTTTCAGTTCTTCTTGTTCGTAATACTTCTGGAAGGTTTTTTTACTGGTAATAATCCCATCACCGTAGGCGACGACACCGCGATCGCGATCGTCGATCAGAACTTGTGCCGAAACAATGAGGACGCTACGAGTTAGATCCCAGGCTTTTATAAGTGTTTCTCTACGTTCGGCTTGATTTTCGATGACGTTGATGACGTAGCCTAAATTGACGACATCAGCAGCAAAAACAGGTTTGCTTTTAGCGTAATAGGGATCCCAGCCGTAGCTTTTGTAACCCGAATTAGCAAGGCGAGTGACATCTCCACCGTAACCGCAACCGTAGTCGAAAAAGGTGGTATATTTATCGATTAACTCCACCTCTAAGGCCAAGCGTACCGGACGCGATAGTTCCGTGCGAACCATAGCGGCGCGATGGCGATAAATTTCGGGTAAAATGACGTTGGTTTCAGCAGTTTTACCCTCGATAACGCTGTGTTCGCGAATCTCAACACTGTAGTCTTGCAAACACTGTCGCCACCCTCTTAAGGTTCCAATTCCCCGCGTGTTATCGAGTAACCCTAACGCATCTTCGGCTTCCGTCAGGCGAGTAAATTTGTCATAGTGGGGATAGTCAGGCGTGACGAAGGTTTCCTTGCGATGCAGTACGGGTGGGTTAGCAGATTTTTGGTAGTCTCGATAGGTGAGTTGTTGGGTTTGCGTGTCGATTTGGAAGCTAGCGCGTAACATGGGATGGGGATCGGTATCGAAATCGGGATAGACTAGGTAGGAGATCTGGGGTTTGTCAGTGGAAAACTTGACTACGGTGGCGCTGTCGATGTAACCTAGCGATCGCCGTGCCAATGCGTCGTAGAGGCGCAAGAGTCGAGGGAGTTTGCCAGTACAATTGGTATGGACGTACAATGCCGATGGCAGTTTTTTGCCGAGAGGACTCTGCTGGCAGCATTTGGCAATTTCCTCGAAGTTCTTGCAGTTGAAAAGCAACTCTTCGACGGCTTCGTATTGGTGTAGGGGTAGGGGATACAAGGCGGCGGTTGGCTGTTGCACGATCGCGAATGCAAGATACAACACTTCGTCGCAATCTCCCGATTCGTCTGCAAACTGGCTAGCGATAAACTTGTCTTTGTCAGCGCGATCGCGGAAGATAAAAAAGATACCGATGCTGGCAGGAACGACATCGCCATCGAGAACGCGATCGAGATCTGCGTGTAACTCGGCGTGGGTTAAAAACTGTTGCGGTTCGCAGGGGAAAATCCCACTGTCGCCGCAAGCAACAGGCTGTTTGCGATTCGTATCCAATCGCACTGTCGCCGCCAATAACAGCACTTTTTGAGTGTATTTCCAGGCTTTTTGTAGGGTTTGCTGTCGTTTTTTGGCAGAGGTTAAACCATCGATCGCGTATCCCAAACTTACCACGTCGGCTGGCGTGCGGATCGGCGCAGTTGTGGCATCAAAAAAGGACGTTTGCGCGTCGAGAAGTCCCGAGGCGATCGCCAAGTTGAGGAGACGAGATGGGGGAAATGTTGTGCGATCGGTCGTATCCATTTTAGATTTTATATCAGATCCATTAGAACAGTTAGGGTATTTTGTAGGGGCTAAGCATTCACAAAAGTCAACAAGCGATTTATACTTACAACTAAGTTGGTGAATGCTTCGCCCGATCCCAGGCGATCGGATTGTAGCATTGATTAACCGGATTCGATCTTAGATTTTGACTTGGCATTCTCGGTTACTCCAAAAGTAAATCGATAATCTGAGAAGGGGTATCTTCTAGCAAAGATACTGATGCTTCCTCGCAGTTTGTCAACACCACAAAACCGATGTTGTATTCGGGAATGACACCAATAATACTGGCAAAATTGTCGTAAGCACCCTCATGGTAAATCAACTCAGTTCCTTTATATTCGTCTGTCTGCCAACCCATAGCATAATCATCCCATTCCGGTTCCCAAGTTGCCAATACATTCTCCTCCGAGACCACGCGGGTGCCATCATCAGCAACACCTCGATTCACCTGCATGATGATATACTTGGCCATATCGATAATGCTGGCTTTCAAAGAACCAGACGGCGCAAGCGGATCGTTTTCGAGATCGTAGGATTCGGCTTCGATCCAGTCTCCATTGTTAATAATATAAGAGCGAGAATAGTTGGGATCTTGTCTGGCTTCAGCCGTGTAAATCGTGCTATTCTCCATGCCAACGGGGTCTAAAACTCGCTCTTGCAATAAATCCGCATACCCTTTATATAAGTCTTTAGACTCCGGATCGACCGCTAATACGGCTAAATATCCGGTGATGGAACTGGCGACATTACTGTAGCTGAAAACCTCACCCGGTTCGCCAAGTAGTTCGACTTCGGCGATGTAGTCAAACAAATCTTCTGCACTGGCGTTATCGACATCAAAATCGTCTTCTGCTTCCTCGGAAATGCCACTTCTCATGCTCAATAAATGTCGCAATGTGACGCTTTCCGTGCTATACTCGTTTTCGAGCTCGAAATCGGGATCGATGTCGATGGCGGGAGTATCCCAATCGACAGTGCCATCGTCAACCAGCGTTGCAATCAGTAACGCCGTCATCGATTTGTGCGTCGAACCAATATGAAATAATGTATCGGTGGTGACGGGAAGGTTGTTTTCGACATCGCGATCGCCAAATCCTTTGATGAGGAGAATATCCTTACCTTGGACGATCGTCACTGCGACACCCGGAATGTTGTCTTCTGTTCGGCGTTCTTCAATCCAGTCGGAAAAACCAACAGCCACCGCATAAGGGATCGTGGCTTTTACTTGTCGGGTTGAGAAATTTTGCGTACAAGCTGCCAATGCTGCTAATAGCAAGAACGCGAAGCTAGAACGAGTCCATTTTAGGTTCATCTTCTATGCCGCCAGAGACGATCGAGAAGGTTAAGATAAGTAAAATTCCCTAAGCAGATCCAGATGGTTGGCGGGTTTCTCGGGCACTGTCGCACTTTCGCTTAACGCCTCTAGAAACCGAAGCCGATCGAATGTCGAACTAAGGTTATAATACTCTCTAGCGGTCTGGTTTGTCAATCGATCGCCTGCAAATTTTGTCGTTCGGTGGGTCTCGATCGTGCTTTTTTCTCGCAAACAACTCGATTGGCTGCGACAGTTGCTGACTTTTATTGCCGTTGTGTCCGCCTTTGTTGCCAACGTTCTCGCTAACGTGACACCTTTGAGGGGAATGACGATCGGCGAGATTTCCAATACTTCTTTTCAAGGGGTTTTGATTACACCAGCCAATTATGCGTTTGCAATTTGGGGGATTATTTATCTGGGGTTAATTTCCCTCGCCGTTTACCAGGTTCTCCCGCACAATCGCAGCGATGAATATGTATCTCGCATGGGATACAGCCTCGTTATTGCCAGTGTCGCACAAATTGTCTGGGTGTATGTTTTTCTGATGCGGTTTTTTGAAGCATCTTTTTTTGTCATGCTGGTTATCCTCATTGCCTTAATTTGGGGATATTTGAATTTAAATATCAATCGCAAGTCCCTGACGCGATCGCGGCGGTGGTTCGTGCAAATGCCTTGGAGTATTTATCTGGCTTGGATTAGCGTTGCTACGATTGTCAATGGCGCGACGGCGTTGTATGCTTGGGGATGGAGTGGGGGAGAACTCGGCTCCGAATTTTGGACGATCGCCATGTTAGTTGTCGGCGCAATTGTGGCGGTGGCTGTCACCTTAACTCGCCGCGACTCGACCTTTTCTTGGGTGGTTGTTTGGGCCTTTGTGGCGATCGCCGTTCGCCATTTAGACACCGAGACGATCGCGTCCGTAGCGGGAGGTTTGGCTGTCCTTATCGGCGCGATCGCCTTGCTACAAAGCCTACAGTATAGTAAACTAAAGTGGTAAGAAATTAACCTTCAATTGCTGCTATGGAACGCCGTCGCGTCTTTTCTCGAGTACGTTGGGAATCGGAAGTTGGCTACTGTCGCGCCTTGCGCGTCGGGAATCTCGTTTACGTTTCGGGAACGGCCCCAATTGACGAAAATGGTCGGGTTTTTGCGCCTGGGGATGCTTACCGACAAACGCAATTTTGCCTGCAAAAAGCGATCGCGTCCCTGCAAGAATTAGATGCAACCGTTGAAGATGTGGTTCGCACCCGCCTCTACGTTACCGATATTTCTCGCGCCTCCGAATACGGTCGATCGCATCAAGAATTCTTTGGCGACTGTCCCCCCGTCACTGCGATGGTAGAGGTAAAAGCACTTATCGATCCGGAAATGTTGGTGGAAATTGAAGTCGAAGCCATAAGCTAGCAAATGGTAAGTATTCAGATTGTACAGAGAAACCCGGTTTCTAAAGGGAAAAACTCGGATTTTGTCC
>CAKZKB010000495.1 GCA_937121005.1 uncultured cyanobacterium
AGACGCGATCGCAAAGCGACCCAAATCCTACGTGCCTCAAATAACAATTGTCACCCAACTGCTACCCGGTGGAGAGATCGAAGATGGTGAAATCAAACCCGATCGCGCTTTGATTCGCATCCGCGACAACGGCTTAGGTATTCCCGATACTGCCCTCGATCGCCTGTTCGATCCGTTTTTCACCACCAAACCCGTTGGCAAAGGGACGGGCATGGGGCTATCGATCAGCTACCAAATTATCGTCGATCGGCACGATGGCGTTCTCGGTTGCAAATCCAAACCCGACGAAGGAGCCGAGTTTACCATTCAAATTCCCGTCAAACAGGCGAAGATGCTCAGCTAAGGGGACAAGGAGACAAGGAGACAAGGAGACAAGGGGACAAGGAGACAAGGAGACAAGGAGACAAGGAGACAAGGAGAGGGGAAGAAATTAATCTTCATCCTTCACCCTTCATCCTTCCCCCTAAACCCCCAAACCCCTAAACCCCTAAATCCCCAAGGGAGGTGACGAATTTGGGACTCGGTGGTATCATTGGGGCGAACCGCAATGACGAAAGGGCGAGTTGATGATGAGGCAAGCACCCATATCTCCGGTGGTATTGGTCATCCTCGATGGCTGGGGCTATCGGGAAGACACGGAAGCCAACGCCATTGCTGCTGCCAACACCCCAGTAATGGATAGCCTTTGGGCGGCTTATCCGAAAACGACGATCCGCACGTCGGGTAAAGATGTTGGGTTGCCAACCGGACAAATGGGCAACTCAGAAGTCGGACACCTGAGTATTGGTGCGGGACGGATCGTGCCGCAGGAGTTGGTACGGATTTCCGATGCCATTGAAGACGGTAGCATTCGGGAAAATCGCGCCCTCATCGAGATTTGCGATCGCGTCCGGGAAAATGGCGGCAAACTACATTTTATGGGCTTGTGTTCCCCTGGTGGGGTACACTCTCACGAAGATCATCTCTTGGGTTTGGTGGATATGGCCAAAGCCTTGGGGGTCGATCGCGCTTGCATTCATGCCATTACCGACGGACGCGATACCAACCCCCATTCCGGGGGCGAGTCCCTGGGCAAAATTCAAGCCCATCTCGATGATATTGGTTACGGTGAAATCGTTACGGTTAGCGGTCGGTATTACGCTATGGATCGCGATCGTCGTTGGGATCGAGTGGCTAAAGCCTACGAAGTCATGGTCAGCGACGGGGAAGGCAGCGGCCGCAGTGCCGTCGAAACCCTGAAAGAGTCCTACGCCATCGATGTTACCGACGAGTTTATCATCCCCACGCGCTTGGCTCCCGGCGCGGTAGAACCCGGCGATGGAGTCATTTTCTTCAATTTTCGCCCCGATCGCGCCCGCCAACTCACCGCCGCCTTTACCGATCCCGAATTTGATGGGTTCGATCGCGATCGTATCGAGCCGCTAGAATTTGTCACCTTCACCCAGTACGATTCTAAATTACCCGTCCGCATTGCCTTCGAGCCGCAGAATTTAGATAAAATCTTGGGGCAAGTGGTGGCCGAACAGGGCTTAAAACAGTTTCGCACCGCCGAAACCGAAAAATACGCCCACGTCACCTACTTCTTTAACGGCGGTTTGGAAACACCCTTTGAAGGCGAAGATCGGCATTTGGTGAACTCGCCGATGGTGCCCACCTACGATCGCGCCCCCGCCATGTCCGCCGCCGAAGTCACCGATGTCGCAGTTGACGCGATCGCCCAGCAGATTTATTCTTTAGTGGTGATTAACTACGCCAACCCGGATATGGTCGGGCATACGGGCATATTCGATGCAGCCGTGCAAGCCATCGAAACTGTCGATACCTGCATGGGACGCTTAATCGAGGCGATCGGCAAAGCTGGAGGCACTGCCATTATCATCGCCGATCACGGCAACGCTGAATATATGCGCGACGAAGAAGGCAACCCCTGGACGGCTCACACCACCAACCCGGTTCCGTTTATTTTAATAGAAGGAGAAGGAGCCAAAATTCCCGGCCGCGGTGCGGAAGCGAGCCTGCGCGACGACGGTCGTTTGGCCGATATCGCCCCCACGATCCTCGATATACTAGGCGTGCCCCAACCGCCAGAAATGACCGGGCGATCGATGATCCTACCCGCCGAAATGAAAGTTAGCCCCAACCGCACTCCGGTTAGCGTCCGCGTTTGAGTAGGAAGTTAAATTTTGAATTTTGAATTTTGAATTTTGAATTGGAGCGTAGCGACTGATGAACGTACAAACTCTCGTCCAAATTATCTGGGTGATTTCTGCCCTCGGTCTGATCGTATTTATTATGTTACACTCGCCCAAAGGTGATGGGTTGGGTGGAATTGGCGGTCAGGCGCAACTGTTTTCGAGTAGCAAAAGTGCTGAAGTCACGCTCAACCGGATTACTTGGACGCTAATGGTGCTGTTTGTGGGCACGACAGTGGTGTTAAGTGCCGGATGGGTTTAACTTCAATTTTATATGAGGCAGTAGGGGCGAAGCATCCGCACCGGAAAAGGGAGAAAAAGTCGATCGACTAGAAGGCGAATGCTTCGCCCTATCAATGACCTTTCCTGGCAGAACCAGAGGAAAGGATAGGGCGATCGCGCTACGCGATCGAGTGCGGCGAATGCGATCTCGGTTCACCGCGAAAACCGAACCCAGAAGGTGGCAGCCTTTGAGCTATTCTGTATTTAGCTCGAATTGTCCGCAGTATAAAAACCATTAAACCAAAGTTTCATTCGAGGGAAGTTACGAGATGGCTGCCACTGACTTTAAAGACTACTACCAACTGCTTGGCGTGAACAAAAGCGCCGATGCCAACGAGATCAAAAAAGCCTTTCGCCGTCTGGCCCGGAAGTATCACCCGGACATGAACCCCGGCGACAAAAATGCCGAGGCCCGCTTCAAAGAAGTCAGCGAAGCCTACGAAATTCTCTCCGATCCCGACAAGCGGCGACAGTACGACCAATTCGGCCGCTATTGGAAGCAAGCAGGGGGCGCAAGTGCGGGGGGCTGGCCCGGCGGCGCGAGTACCAGTGCCGATTTTGGCGGTTTCGACTTCAGCCAATATTCGAGTTTCGATGAGTTTGTCGAAGCCTTGTTGGGCAATATGGGGGGCGCAAATGGGGCCCGCAGCCGTCGCTGGAGTTATAGTAACGGACAGCCGGGGGCCGGAACGGGGGGCTTTGGTTTTAGCGGGTTTGAAGATTTTGCCAGCCGCAGTCGCACTACGACAACAGGCCTCGATCGCGAAACCACCCTGTCGCTGACGTTTTCTGAAGCGTTTCGCGGCACGCAACGCCAGCTAAATTTGGGGAACGAAACGATTTCAGTCCGCATTCCCCCTGGGGCCAAAACGGGGACGAAGGTGCGCGTCAAGGGGAAAGGAACCTCTGACGGCTACGGACGGCGCGGCGATTTATATTTAAAAGTGGAACTGCGTCCCCACTCGTTTTTTAGCTTCGAGGGGGACAACTTGGTTTGCGAAGTGCCGATCGCCCCAGACGAAGCGGTGTTAGGGGCAAAAATTGAGGTGCCCACCGCCGACGGGACGGTGACGGTGAACGTTCCGGCGGGCGTGCGATCGGGTCAGTCGTTGCGGTTGCGCGGTAAAGGCTGGCCCCAAACCAAAGGGGGCGGCCGTAGCGATCAGTTGGTACGCTTGACGATCGTCCCCCCGAAGTCTCTGGGCGATCGCGAACGAGAGTTGTACGAACAAATTAGCCAAGTTCGCAGCAGCGATCCGCGTCGAGATCTCAACAATATTAGCTTGTAGATCTGGGCTTAGGATCGGGGATAGGAGTCGATCCGCAAGCGGTTAGCTTCGTCAACAAACAACAGCCAAACCTGACGATCGCCGTAGTAGTCGATTAAGGTTTGGTTTTTCTCTGCGCCCATATCGTTGGCAAAGATGACTTCTGACGCATCAATGTTAGCCCCATTATACACCCATGCGGCGTGAATTGACATTCGATCGCTAAACTGAACGAATACGAGGTCTCGTCCCGGTTGATTTTTGAGGGCGGCGATCGTGCTGTGGCGGGCGCTATTTTGTACGCCACCATTGAAGGGGTTAGGGTTGGCAAATCGGGTGGCAATATTGAAGCTGAGATAGCCAATCAGCAAAAGCGTCAATCCTCCAGCCAAAAGACGCGATCG
Organism: uncultured cyanobacterium; assembly: GCA_937121005.1. Classification (GTDB taxonomy): domain Bacteria; phylum Cyanobacteriota; class Cyanobacteriia; order Cyanobacteriales; family Geitlerinemataceae; genus CAKZKB01. The sequence continues at coordinate 4,147 of CAKZKB010000495.1, forward strand.
CTGTTTGGCGATGCCTTCCAATGCCGCCGTCATTAACAGTATAACCGCGATCGTCCCCGGTGCAAATTGATCCGATCGCACCGGCAATACCCAATAGTGAGAGGATAACATCAAAACTGTGCAAACGGCCGCCAACTGCATCCAAGGGCGGCGATACCAAAAGGGAAAGGTCAGGGGAACCAACAGCAAAAACCAGCCGAACCAAGATTGCATCGCCGCCTGAAGAATTTCGCGAGTTCGGGTATAGATAAATTGGATTGCCCCTTGTTGCTGGATCTCTCGAAAGCGTTGGACTTGCCAATCGCTGTACCCTTGAATGTGGGCATGAGTGAGATTGGGCTGCGATCGCTCTTGCTGCCATAAAAAAGAGGGAATGGCGGCATATTCTCGTTCGTAAAGACTGTAGGGAAACTGAAAGGGATTGCCCGTTACGGCTTGATTGTAAACCCCCATGCTACCGAAAACAATCGCCAAGGCGAAGGTCATGGGTAAAGCAACTTTTATCGCCCGATGTTGCAGTTCTTTCTTGGAAGCGGTGCGAAAAAACCAGACTGCTAGCACCACGCCAAGCGGTAGGGCGAAAAACAACCCTTCCAGGGGTCGGGTATTAGCCATAATTCCCAAACCCACAGCCATTAAAATGACATCGCGAACCCGTTGCTGGCCAACGATGCGAACGATCGCTCCAAAGGCGATCGCGCCTCCTAAAACCGCGATCGTCGCACCGCGAAACGACTGCGACCAGTGATGGACGATACCAATATCGAGAAAAACTAATGTTGTTCCCAGTAACGCCCATTTTTCTCGAAAATAGCCCCGCAGCGCCCAATAGATAGCCGCAATCGCCAGAGCAGTGGCCAGCCAAATTCCCGCGATCGCGTTTCCAATCCCCACTTTTCCTATGGCTAAAAATGCACCTACTCCGGGTGGCAATTTGGAAGCGTAACTGGGAAAATGGAGGATATGAATGGCTTCAAAAAACGGATATAGCGGATGGGTGGGATTGGTCGAGCGCCCGGAAGCAAAAGTATCGCCCGCCAGCAAGTGAGCGAACTCGTTATGAATAAAAGGAACGGGGGGGTGCAACCCAGACACCATTGCCGTTATCGCCAACGATACGCCAAAAATGAGTAACATCACTCGCCACGATCGCGAGAGAAAACGGTTGGCCAAGCGCAAGAATGGGTTACACATTGTCATACAATATCGTCATCTGTTCCCCCCGACGGCAAGATTAGTTCTCTCGAGCCATAGTATCGTCGGTTTCGCTGTTTCCAGTCAGCATATCTAAATTGTTTTGCGGTACGGGCCACTCCGGATCCAAGGCGATCGCCCGTTGGTAGGCTTCGATCGCCGCTTGTTGGCGACCGAGTTCTTGCAAGACAACGCCTAGGTCATTGTAGGCGATCGCGTTAGTCGGATCGAGTTCGATGGCGCGATCGAAGGCATTGAGAGCATCGTTATAGTAGCCCAAATCTTGAAACGCTACGCCCAAACCCACAAACAAATCAGCATTGTTATAATTGAGTTGAAAGGCTCGACAAAAGGCATCGAGGGCTTCGTTGGGTTTGTTTTGCGCGGCCAGAGCAATTCCTAACCCATAATACCCCACTGCCAAACGCGGATACAACCCCGTCGCTTGTCGCAAAATGCTTTCCATTTGGCCGTAGTTGCCCTCTTGTTGGGCCGTTTCAGCTTGTTGCCAAAGTTCGTCAAAGGTTTGTGCTAAAATCTGCTGGGGGGTAGCCAGAACGGAGCCGGCCAGGAATGCAGCCAACAGCAGTCGGGGGAACTGTTTCACGATCGGTTCTCTGCAATGGGTGTGGGAAATGCAGCCTCCTGTTTCTAATTTAACCTGTATTTGAGTTCGATGTCCTCCTTTTGGCGATCCTGGTGCAATAGTTCATATTATGCTACAGTGCTTACTTGTTGGGCGGCATTGATGGTGCTAGACCCGATCTTTCCATATCTGTAGGTGGTGCTTCTGTTTCTACGATAGAGGCGATCGCACTGTCTTTGATAGAAGTATTTAGTCGGTTGCGATCCGCTTCATTTTTAACCAATTAAATATTTGGTTGGGACTCATTTCGAGATCGATACCGCCTAGGACGGGTAAGCGATCGCTTCGAGCAAAAATAACGGGTTCTTGTTTGGGTCGAAAAACAAGAACGGAAATGTCGGGAACGAGGGAGCGATCGCCAAAAGTGCATCGTAATTCGGGAAAAGCACAAGCAATCTCTTGACCTTCGCTAATTTGATTGATTGCATCGCACAGCTTGATCCGCAAGTAATTGTTACAAAACCATACAAACTTCACGTAATTGGCATCTCTCTAGCAGAACGTTTCAGATAAGCCCCTTGCCCTAGATGCTGTAGCTTGGGATAGCAACTCCGGTAATGCTCTTCGCTGACAAACAACCAGAGAATGCGAGTCCGCCGATTCTGAGGTGGCTGAGGACAGGGAGCATAACCATCGGTGTAAATAATCAGGCCATCGTAATCCCGATGTTCGTCCAGATACGCCAAAACCGGGGCAAAATTCGTCCCGCCTCGTCCCGTTAATTGGATCTCACGTCGAGCCCGACGAAAGGCGATCGCATCGGTTGTAATCTCAGCATCAAATTGAATGACATCGATCGCAGGTACGCCATAATTAAAAAAGCGATTCACCACCGAAAACCCCTGCCGTAGCTCCTCTGTTCCCATAGAGCCGCTTACATCAACAGCAAACAGCAATCGGGTGGTAAAATCGCGACGACTGCCCATATAGTCAAACCCATAGCGGCGATTGGGTTTCATCCGGGTTAACCGTCGCTGTTGGCTGAGAATCGAGGTGCGAAACTTGCGTAAAACTGCCCGATAGTCCAGCTTTGGATGCAGATTCGCTAAAATCTGTTCCCGCAACTTGCCCCCAATGCTGCCCCAACTATCATTAGCTTGGGCCATTCTTACAAGGTCATCTAGGCGATCGCTCAACAATTCATCTCGATCCCACTGGTTCGTATTTTCAACACCACTTAGGTTTGCGTCGGTATAGACTATAAGGAGATCTGGAGGGCGATCGCTCGTGTTTGCAGTCGGCTCGGGTTCGGCTGCAAACGATCCAGATTGAGCCGATCCAGACGATCCGGATGCGAGTATAGCGACTGGCTGTTCGTCGAGCAATTTGTGGTAGTAGAACTCAAAGAATTGTCGATCGTAGTTGCGATCGCCAAAAACATCCTGCGCCCGAGGAAACGGGAGCTCGGTTTGCAAATATTCTTGGAGCGTTAAATTGCTGGCAGCATAGCTAATCGCCGAGTGAGCTTGGCGGCGACTGTAGGGGTGTTTGAGAAGAATTCGTAGGGCTTCAAAGCGCAGGGTGGCTTCCAAGTGGCGATCGCTCAATTGCGCGATAAAATCTGGGTTATACTCAATTCGACCCCGTTGTACGCGAATGGTTTGAATGCGCGGTTCCGAGACCAAAGCATGACTCGTCCAAGTCGCCAGTAACAGTGGCTCGACGAGCAGCCATTTTTCTACAATTCGAGCAATTCGGTGACGGGCGATCGGTTTCATCTTCATCTCTGATTCTAGATAGTTTTATCGGCAAAAATCGTAAGGTTGGCAGTAGGATAAGCGACATCATTGAAAAGTCTCTAGTAAGGATTCAGGTGGTACAGAGAAACCCGGTTTCTCGCGTATAGCCGGACAAAATCCGAGTTTCCCCCTCAGAAACCGGGTTTCTACAACCGTTTAGCCTAGCATACCTGAATCCTTACGGGTATAGTTACTCGGGGTCAGAAATTAACTGCTATTATCTGTGGTAGTTTTGGCGGCAAAAATCTCTGCGGCGCTCAGTTGCAATTGCGGGAACGCCAAAGACTGAATCCTTTCATATCCGGTAAACAGCGTTACTTGATATTCTCCATCCACCAGTTGGTAAACAGAGAGAGTTGGTTGTTTGGGATTGCCGATAAACCGCCGTCCGCCTAAACCTAGATAATCCACAATCCAGTATTCGGGAATTCCCATCAGTTCGTAGTCCCCGGCCTTCCTCAGATAATCATCTTGCCAGTTTGTACTGACAACCTCGATCGCCAGTCGCACGGAGTCTCCCTTAGTAATAACCGATTTTTTCTGCCAACGGGGTTCGGTCGCTATTTGCGCTTTATTAAGGACAATAAGATCGGGTTGGTAGCCAGATTTGTCATCGATCGCTTTCAGCAAGCAATCCCCTGGAATTGTACAAGGTAATTCGTAACGGTCGATTTGAACTCCCAGTTTTATGGTTAAAAAACCGATAACGTTAGAATGTTCTCCAGTTCCTAACGGCATTTTGACGATCGCTCCATTGCGTAGTTCGTATTTATCGATCGCGTTTTCGGGATACCAGTCCACAAATTCATCGAACGATACGGGTGTAGTTAGAGTTGCAATCGTCGTTTCTCGATCCTGCTCAGATCCCGTTGCTTCGATCGGGGGCAGCTTTTTCGGTAACACAAGGCGGCGAATTTTGCCCAAAGGACGGTAAAATTTGCGATCGCTGACCAATTCCACCTCATCCACTATATAAGTCGCCCCCTCTTCCCGCAAACTGCGAGGAAACTGCACATTTAATTTTGGATTATATCCCTCAGAAATTACCCGGATTCGCAATTTTCCTGAAATCTTCTCACAGCGTAATAAAACTCCACTGCTGGCTTCTGTTACAGTTTCCAATTCTTCTGTTTGTTCGGGTAACTTTGGAGAATGGCGATCGCGCAGCGTTCGTCCGCGAGAATCCCTCGACAAAGCTGGCTCTCGTAATGTATAGCTGACAATTCCTGCCCCATCAACAAAAGTTTTAGGATTTAAATAGCCAAAATAGTCTTGTCCTTGTCTGATAAAATGCTCGCTAGGGCGGCCAAACTGCCATCGATTGAACCCTGCATTAAAGCCAAATCGTTCAGTTTTTTTTCCATCCACCCAAATCATTCTCTGAAATGTTCCATTTTTGAACGCAAGGCGAGCGTGTTGCTTCTGACGAGTATATTGGCTCAAATAATTAAATTTAACTTCTTCAGCCAGAATCGTCTCTTCTCCTTCCCCTTGCAGGGTTGAGGGGTCGTAGGTAAAAAAGCCCGTAAATTGACGACCTGTTAACGAACCTGAAAGAATGTTAACCGTAAAGTCGTAAGTCCTTTTTACTGGGAATTCTTTTTTCGGTCGAACCATTTTCGTCTCCTCGTAATACAGTAGGAATGGGTAATTGGCGGTTTACACTTCGATCGCTTCCAAATACTCCGACAAGAAATCAATCAGATCCATCGATTCAGCGATAAAGGCCATGGCATCGCTAAATTTGGCCCCCTGAACCAGAGAGGAAAAATGGGCGATCGCCTCCTGTTGTTTGGCTTTCTGGAGATACTGGAAATATTTCAACAGATTCTTGCGGGCATTTTCCGCTTTGTTTTCCGGGCAATGTCCGGCATTCAGCCAGAGTAACACCCGTTCGTTCAAACTAGCAAAGTCCTGAATCTCCAAGTCTTTGAGATGTTTGGAATGCTTAGAATATTGTAGCAGGAGTTGCTCGGGACTCAGACCCCGTTGGTTAGCGAGGCTTTGGCGAAAGGCGATACTGGCACGAGTCCCCACCATACCAGCAATCAGTTTGAAGTGAATCTCTTCGAGTTCTTTACGATCGCGAAGAAAATCCGCAACTTTCACCCAAGCACGGCGATCGGGAGTTTTAATCAAGCCTGCGGTAGCGATCGCTGCATCCGCATCTGGATTGTCACCATCAAGATATTCTGGATGCTGTTGGATAAACGTCAGCACCCGAGAATCAATATCGCGATCGGAAGCCCAAAGCAGCCAATCTTCTACCGTCGGTACAAATTCGTAGAGATTGAACCGCGACACCAAAGCCGGATCCAGTTCCGTCAGTTGATATTCTTCCCCCGCATTCACCGCAGCAATCACAATACTGCCAGGGGGTAGGCGTTTACCGGCCAAGGTTTTGTTCAGGGTCAGGTCTTGAACCGCCTGCAAAATTTCTGGGCGAGCCCGGTTAAGCTCGTCGAGAAATAGTACGACTGGGCAATTGGGTTCGGGCCACCAGTAGGGAGGTAAAAACACCGAACGCCCCGTTTTCTCATCTTTATGCAGCAAGCCAATCAAATCCCCCGGATCGCTCATCTGACCTAAAAAGAACGGGATCACGGGCAAGTTTTGACGCTGACGGTAGAAATGGCTAATCATTTCTGATTTGCCAATACCATGCTTGCCCACCAGGAGAATATTTTGCTCCGGTGGGGTCAGTTCCAAAACTTGATGGAGTTCGCGAGCATCAATACGAATCATGTTTTTCTACCTTGGAGTGTAATGCCAAACAGAATAGCGATCACTTTTGCCAAGTCATTGGGTACACCGTAGGTATTGATGTCTTTTTGAATTAACTTTTGCTGGCGATGGAACAGACCAAATTTCCAGGTATCTCCTGTCGTAACTGCTCCGTAAAAACAATCTACAGGAGTCTCAAGCCACCGATCTAGGGCAATCAGTTCCACCGACAATTGGGTAAATCCTTTCGCAAGATCGGCATTTTTCGCTTCAATAATGATAACATTTTGAGGCGCGGGAATGAAGTAATCTACATTTCCCTTGAGTTGGTTGCTAACTTGGATCGAATACTCAATCTTGAGGGGCGACTGGATAAACTTACATACGGTTTTCAGCACTGGAAAAATGAGCGATTCTCGGCGGGCAATTTCTGAGGTGGGATCGACTAATGCCAAATTTTCTGCCAACTCATGGCTCAGTGGGGTAGGATCTAGGGGCTGCTGTTCTGGAAGTTGGAGAGAAGTCGATTGGAACGTAACCCCAAATTCAGCTAGGATATCGGCGGTGTCAAAGGGTAGGGCGGCATATTGGCTAAAGCTGTAACTTGCGGTAGGGTCAAGGATTGAATGTTTTACCATTGCTGTACTCCAGCAGCTTTTCACTTAACTCGTGTTTTTCTCATCAGTATAGACGATATTTGGCTTAACGATTGTTCGTTCTTCTACCTTGTTCTACAAATCCTGATGGCGAATCCAGCCAGAACGGCGATAGCCCCGCTTGAGATTGGTTTTAAATCGAACGCCGGTGTCGTAAGTTTCGCGCAGAGCAGCAATTGCAGTTCGCAATTTGGGTAGCACCTCCTTGAACTGCTTAAAGGGAATCAAAATAGCAAAGTAGTCACCGTCTTCAGACAGACGAATAATCAGCTTGAGTTTAACAGTATCGACTTCGGTGGCAAAGTCAAATTTATCTTCCTTGGCAATTTTACGCACCTGAGCCAAGATCGCTTGCACTTTCAAGTCTTTCTGTTTTTTGCGCTTGGCAGCCTGTGCTTTTTGCCGATCGACCCTTTGCATAAAGGCTTGGACTAGAGCAACCACCTCACCAATATCTGAAACGGGGGCGGGCGATCGCTCGTACCCTAAGTCTACCCAAAGCTGTTGCTCCCGACTCCTAATTAAATGTAAATGGGTCTCATTTCGATACCAGCGATCGCTCGATTCTTCGAGCAGAACGCAACAACAGAAGTCGTGGGCGGGCTCGTCGCTTCCCCCCACTCGGAAGCGACGGTGACAGTTATCGTTCCGCTTTGTGCCAGCGAGAGGCTCAACTCGTGCCAACAAGTCTTCGGCCAATTCTCTGGCCTGTTCGGGATCGACACTGAGCGGTTTCTCTCCCGATATATTCTCCCGGAGGAGCTTTTGCAAAGTTCGCGATCCGATCGACATAAATCTTGTCACCCGGCTGGCTTCCGTTAACGTCTTCAGTTATTGTACCCTTTTCTTTACTCCATGGACAAGCGATCGCCCATCTACCCTTGTAATTTCCCTCTCACCCACTGGCGAAACTCTCTCACCCAACTGGTTTCGCCCATTGTCTGACTTGAGTGCAAGAACCGTAGAATATCCCCCCGCAGCAATAGCGGCAACACCGACGATCGCTCCTGAGAGGCATGCTCTCCCCCCACTAGACAATAAATCGTCAACGACTCCCCGTCAAACTGCCACACCTCCGGCACTCCCATTACCACATCTTCCTTTATTATCCCAGGCATAGGCGCTAAAACCCCGACCTTTTAAGGCGGGGATGCTTCGGCTAACGCGGTTCCTGAGCTTGCCGAAGGGCAGCAACAACAGCGCCTCCCTCAAGTAGCGACTGAATCTCGTAACAACTATTAACATGACCATTAACAAAAGCACCGATTCTTTGTGCTACAATATCTGCAAGGAGGTGATAAAAGTGTACGGATGCCAGCAAGTTTTACTCCATCCTGATGGCGACCTCAAAGCCATTTTAGAAGACGATCGCCCTCCAGCGCAACCATGAAAATTCAAGAAAAATTGCAACACAAACGAGAAGAAATTCTGCAACTCGCCGCCCAACATGGAGCCTACAACATCCGAATATTTGGCTCTGTCGCACGCGGTGAAGATCGAGAGGATAGCGATATCGATTTTCTCGTCGATATGGATAGCGATCGCAATTTACTCGATCGCATTGCTCTCATGCAAGATTTAGAAGACCTTCTCGGCCGTAAAGTGGATGTCGCAACCGTTAAGGGATTGCGAGAGTATTTTCGAGAACGTATTTTGAATCAAGCAATTCCATTATGACCGACAATCGAATCTATTTACAAGACATACGCGATCGCATTAGTCGCATTGAGGATTATACTCGGGGAGGAAAAGCGGAGTTTTTACAATCCAACTTGATTCAAGACGGCGTAATTCGGAGCTTTGAAGTTATAGGAGAAGCTGTAAAACGTCTTTCTCCAGAACTGAGGGAAAATCATCCAGAAATTTCTTGGCGAAGGATTGCAGGTTTTCGAGATGTTCTCATTCATGATTATACAGGAATCGATTTGGAGCAAGTTTGGGATGTAGTCGAGCGTAATTTACCAGATTTGAAATTAAAAATCGAACAGATAATTGACCATAGTTAAGAAGTCAAACTGAGCAACTACCCTATTTGTCTCAACCAGCAAACCTTGACAATAACAAGAGAGTTGTGCTAATATGACATCTAAATAACAAAGATCGCGAAGGAACAATGTCTACAACTTATCGTGTCAACGCTAGCAATATTGACGCTGCTTTTTTAGAAGAGATAAAAGCAACCTATGGAGGTAAAGAAATTGAGATCGTCATCTCTGAAGTGGATGAGACCGAGCATCTTTTAATGTCGAGCAACAACAAAGCTAGACTTTTGCAAGCTGTCGAAAACGTCAAAGAACGGCAAAATTTAGTGGCGATCGAGTTAGAGGATTTATAATGGGCAGGAGAATTGTTTTTGAATCTTCTGCTTTTGCTGATTTTAACGCATGGGCGAGATCGGATAAAAAAGTTTATCGGAAAATTGTCGAATTGATTAAAGATATCGAGCGATCGCCCTTTTCGAGATTGGGCAAACCCGAACCCCTAAAGCACGAGTTAAGCGGATTTTGGTCGAGGAGAATCGATCGCGAACATCGTTTAGTTTACCAAGCGAGCGATCGCGAAATTATCGTTATCGCTTGTAAATATCATTATTGAGAAAGATCGTCAAAGATAAAACAATTATGAAGTTGTTTTGCAAGATACAAAAGTAGAAACTCCTCAAATTGTGAACATTTGTAAAAATCAGCGATCGCGACGGCCCGTTTTCTGGTACAAAGTACCTCAGTGCCTACCATTGCGAACCCGCCGATCTCGGCTTAGAACGCCATCTCGCTAAGGAGAAACGCTGAATGTTCACCCACGTCAAGCCCACCGTCCGCCACATCAAACCGACCGAACTGCGCGATCGCGTCCTTGTCAAGGTGGTCTATGTCGTGCTAGAGTCCCAATATCAGAGCGCTCTATCGGCAGCCGTTCGTGCCATCAACGACAGCGATCGTCACATCGCCATCGAGATTAGCGGCTACCTGATCGAAGAGTTGCGCGACCCTGCCAACTACGAAGAATTAAAGCGGGATGTCGCCGAAGCCAACATCTTTATTGCGTCGCTGATCTTCATTGAAGACTTAGCCGAAAAAATTGTCGCCGCCGTGCAACCGTACCGCGATCGCCTGGATGCGGCTGTGGTTTTCCCTTCCATGCCCGAGGTGATGCGCCTCAACAAAATGGGAAGTTTTTCCATGGCGCAACTGGGACAAAGCAAAAGCGCGATCGCCCAGTTCATGCGAAAACGCAAAGAACAGTCGGGTTCCTCGTTCCAAGATGGAATGCTGAAACTACTGCGAACCCTGCCGAAAGTTCTCAAATATATGCCTATGGATAAGGCCCAAGATGCCCGTAACTTCATGCTGAGTTTTCAGTATTGGTTGGGCGGTTCTGCGGACAATTTAGAGAACTTCTTGTTGATGCTGGCGGATAAATATGTTATTTCCGACAGTGACAAACAGGCCTTAAACTATGCCGATCCCGTCGTCTATCCCGACATGGGCATCTGGCATCCTCTGGCCCCAAAAATGTTTGAAGATGTCAGCGAATATCTCGACTGGTATCGCAGTCGCGAAGACATCAACGACGACTTAAAAGATCCTCTCGCCCCTTGCGTGGGTCTGGTTTTACAACGCACTCACCTGGTGACAGGAGACGATGCCCACTACGTCGCCATGCTGCAAGAGTTTGAAGCATTGGGGGCGCGAGTGATTCCGGTTTTTGCGGGCGGTTTGGACTTTTCTAAACCTGTCGATGCCTATTTCTGGGAACCGAAAGAAGGCAAGAAAGGGGAACCGAAACCCTTAGTTGATACGGTGGTGTCGCTGACCGGATTTGCGTTAGTTGGGGGGCCGGCACGCCAAGACCATCCCAAGGCGATCGACTCCTTAAAACGGCTCAACCGTCCCTATATGGTTGCCCTGCCGTTGGTGTTCCAAACCACAGAAGAATGGGAAGATAGCGACTTAGGATTGCACCCGATCCAGGTTGCTTTACAAATTGCCATTCCCGAACTTGATGGGGCGATCGAGCCGATTATTTTGTCGGGACGCGACGGCATGACTGGAAAGGCGATCGCCCTGCAAGATCGCATCGAAGCTGTGGCCCAACGGGCCATCAAATGGGCTTCTTTGCGTCGCAAACCGAAGCTGGATAAAAAGGTTGCCATCACGATTTTCAGCTTCCCGCCGGATAAAGGAAACGTGGGCACGGCGGCCTATCTCGATGTCTTTGGCAGTATCTACGAAGCCCTACAAGCCCTACGCAACAACGGCTACGACGTGGGGAATCTGCCTGATTCTCCTAAAGCCTTGATGCAGGAAGTCATCCACGATGCCTCGGCTCAATATGCCAGCCCCGAACTTAATGTTGCCTACCGAATGTCGGTGATGCAATACGAACGGCTGACCCCTTACTACGAACGCCTGCAAGAAAATTGGGGTCCGCCGCCAGGAGAGTTAAATACTGATGGCGAAAACCTGCTCATCTATGGCAAAGAATTTGGCAACGTCTTCATTGGCGTACAGCCGACGTTCGGTTATGAAGGCGATCCCATGCGGTTGCTGTTCTCTCGGTCTGCCAGTCCCCATCATGGATTTGCCGCTTACTACACCTATTTAGAACAGGTTTGGCAAGCCGACGCTGTGCTGCATTTCGGCACTCACGGATCGCTAGAGTTCATGCCCGGAAAACAGATGGGAATGTCTGGGGAATGCTATCCCGATAGTTTAATTGGCAACATCCCCAACATCTACTACTATGCGGCCAACAATCCCAGCGAGGCGACCATTGCCAAACGCCGCAGCTATGCCGAAACCATCTCCTATCTCACCCCTCCGGCGGAAAATGCAGGACTGTATAAAGGGTTAAAAGAACTCAGCGATCTGATTGGGTCTTACCAAACCCTAAAAGATACGGGTCGCGGCGTTCCCATCGTCAATACCATTGTGGAAAAAGCCCGCATGGTAAACTTAGATAAAGATGTGGAACTGCCAGAGGTGGATGCAAAAGAAATGAGCTCCGAAGAACGGGATAATCTCGTCGGGGCGGTGTATCGGCGGCTGATGGAAATCGAGTCGCGGCTGTTACCTTGTGGCTTGCACGTGATTGGCAAACCGCCGACTTCTGAAGAGGCGATCGCGACTTTAGTGAATATTGCCTCTCTCGATCGCGAGGAAGAGGGCATTATCAGC
>CAKZKB010000496.1 GCA_937121005.1 uncultured cyanobacterium
CAGTGGCGGCGTAGCGGTGAGCAATGCTGACACCATTAGCGGCTTCGTGCGCGGCGTGGATCTGTTCCGCTTGGACGGAGACGATTTTGACTTCTCCGACTTGCTGCTGGATACGACAACCAGTGCGGGTAACACCATTATCAGCGATACTGAATCGGATCAGTTCTTGGCGGTGGTGTCTGGGGTGACGAATTTGGATATTACCGATTTCGGCGGCGAAAGTGCCGGAACCGGCGGCATCCGCTTCAACAGTGCCACCTACTTAGGGGTTGAAGGCAGCATCGCCGAGATTACCGTAACGCGATCGGGCGACATTTCCCAAGCGGCGACGGTGGGCTATCGCGTCCAGCCGACGGGATCCAACCCGGCGACGGCTGGCGGCGTGGACTTCAACGAAACCAGCGACGGGATCTTGAACTTTGCGGCTGGCGGTAGTGTGGCGACGTTCCAAGTGTTACTCCCTAACGATCCGGGCACGACGAACATCGTTGAAAACCCGGAGACGATCGGTTTGTCGCTGTTTAACCCCAGTACGGGACAGTTGGGCGCTCAGTCGTCTGCTATCTTGACGGTGAACGATATCACCGTTGGCACAGGTGCGGGTACGGCGGCAGGCGATGCCACCTTCCAGTTCGTGCAAGATAGCTATGTGTTCGACGAGTCCGACGGTTTTGCCACTCTGACGGTGCAACGCAGCAACACGGCGGGTTCGGCCACTATTTGCTTTAACACCTTCGATGCGTCGGCAATTTCGCCAGACGATTATACAGGTACGTCGGGGACGCTCACGTTTGCCGCCGGACAAGGCACGGCTGCTTTCCGGGTTCCCATCATCAACGATGGCTCGACGACGGGGGGAACCTCTATAGCCGATGCCAACGAGTTCTTCTCGGCACAAATTCAAGAGATCGGCGGCGACATTCTCGACGTTGCCAACGTGCGCTTAACTGAAGGCGTTGTCGGTGGCACCGCAGCCGGAACCGGAGGCGTAACGTTTGAGTTCGTGGACAATGCTACGAGTGGTTCGTCAACGGGTGACTATTTGGTAGCAGAATCTAGCGGTCAGGCGGTTGTCACCGTGCGCCGCAGCGACACAGCAGGTTCGGCCACGATTTTCGTCACCACCAGCGACTTGACTGCTGTTTCCGATACGGCTGCGTTCGGAACGAACACTGATTTTACTCGCGTTGTCAATCAATCGCTTACGTTTGCTGACGGACAGCAATTCGGCACGTTTGCTGTCACGCTGAACACGGCAGATGGTGGAACAACTTCACCGTTTGAAGATCCATTCGAGACGTTTAATATCTCGATTAACGACAACGAACGACTTCTCGATGCTGCCAACATCACGATTCAGGAGGGTGTAGTCGCAGGAGCCTCCGGTTTCTCCTTTGGTTCGGCTGCTTACAGCTTGGGTAGCACTGGTGCTCTCACTGTCGCTCCTGGGGCCGGTTCGTTTGTCGATCCATCTACGATGACGACCAACGTCCAATTTACCATTTTCCGTAGCGATGCAACGGCTGCTGATAGCATTATTTTTAATGCTGTTGCAGGTACGGCTGGCGGTTCGGGAGCCTTCGCTGAACCAGACGGTGCGGCTCCGTTTGCGGGAACGGCTGACTTCGTTTCCTTTACGAACCTGTCGGTGAACTTTGCAGCCGGACAAGCGCAACAAACTGTCGATGTTCCTGTACAAACTGACGGTACGAGTCATTTTGTTGCTCTGTCGCTTACAGGTGGAGATTTGGGAGCGTTCCCAACTGCTCAATTCGAGATTATCTAAGAGATGCGATATCGAGTTTAACACAACTCGCAAGATCTCCAAACAACAATTCGCCCACAGGTTTGCCTGCGGGCGTTTTTTTGGGATAATGACTCTTTAACTCAGTGTAAGCGATCGCGTTTCCGTCGCGATCGAACCGCCGTCCGTACACGCCTCAAGATTCACAACCGGGGTTAATTTGTTCGTACCCGGTGATGGCGATCGCCTTAAGATTCAATCAGATGTATTGAACCGAGACAGGAGTTCTTCGCGAGATAGCTGCATGATAAGTTGAGTTCGATCGAGAGGTGGAAGTTGAAGCAGCCGATCTATAATCTGAGATAGTTCTGCGTCAATTTCTCCGAATTTGACTTGCAGCATACTTTCCACCAGAGTTCGTTCTCCGCGACCTGCGGCAGTTTGAATCCGTTCCAGGTACAATGGTGATAGTTCCATAATTAACTCCCGATCGTCTGCGGTTAAGGTAAGCATTCAGGTGCTCGCCAGAAACCCGGTTTCTCAAAGGATAAAACTCGAATTTAGTCTGGCTATGGACAAGAAACCGGGTTTCTACAACCGTTTAGCCTAACATACCTGAATCCTTACTGGTTAAGTTTTAATGAGCGATCGCCCCTCAATTTTATCACAGGCGCGATCGCGTTTAATTCTAAACACTTGAAATTGACGACACTGCTTTTAGCTTATTAACTTCCTCGGTTTCCAGTCGAGATAAAGTGGTAGCAGCGTCAGCAAGGTAAGCTGCAAGTACGGCCCTTTTTTCGGGATCTTTTTCTCGCCACAGGTCGCCAGCATAAACCATGACGAGATTGCGGTAGGCTTGGATAGATTCGGGGTCGATCGCGTAACTCATGGCTTAGACTCCACTCATGTCAAAGGGATAGTGTTGGACAAAAATATTCAGCAATTGGCGTTCGGGTTCGAGATAGGTAAAGGTAACTTGTAGCAGTTCGTCAGTGACTAGGGTAATGTCTTGGCTAGCTTCAGGAGGGTTAACCGACTCGTGGAAGGCAACGGCGGTATAATCTCCAGGAGGAACGCTGACAAATTGGGCCATGGCATACCGCAGGCTAACGGATTGGCGATCGACTTCAGTTCCATCTTTCTTGAGTATAGCAACGAAAACATGACCTTCGATAGAGGTCATAGCGTAGCCATTTTGGTTGCGGACACAGACAAAGATGTCGGATATAAGGTGATTGTAGCAGATCGCTCCTCCATTTTACCACAGGAGCGATCGATCGCGCCCATTTTGTAGGGGAAATTCGCGAATTTCCCCTACGCTGGATATGGCATTATTTCCCGAAACGCTGTCCGTAAAAATTCCATTGGTTATCGGTTTCTAAGGTTTGCCAAGTGACGACAAAATCGCCATTGGGTAACTTGTCGATCGCGGGCCAAACTTGGTAAGAATCGGGGATACTGACGGTGAATTGTTCGCCAAAGGGGTCGCCGTTGCGATCGTACCGTTGACCCTGAATACCGTTAACAATTCCGTCTCCAACTTTGTTAGCGGCCCAGACAATAACGAAGCTACCATCAGATAAAGCAGCGATTTCGGGATGCTGTTCGTCGATGGCGGTATTGCTAACCAAGAACTCGCCACCGATCGCATTTCCGTCGCGATCGAACCGCCGTCCGTACACGCCTAAAGATTCGCCAGTGGCGTTAATTTGTTCGTACCAGGTGACAACAAACGTGCCATCGCTGAGGGTAGCGACTTCATATCAAATCCTCACCTCAAAAGCAGGTTATCTGCGTGGCGCAAACGCAGTCGGTGAGAGCAGTTTGCGGTTTCGGTCTGAGGGAAGCGTGCGATTTTACGGGAATCGAGACAAGTTGTTACATAAGTTTACATTTGGGGGCCGGGGTGGTGAGGGTTATCGAATTGTAATGTCAATTCGATCGTCTTTAGTTAATTACTTTTTCTGCAAGCGATCGAGGCGCAGTTGGTGGGAAGAACTAAAAAGAGACCGAAAAGAAAGCAGCACTACAATAATTGTCGCTAGTGCGGTTCCGGCGGCGATCGCAAAAAAGATGGTAATTTGATAGCGCACTGCATCGAGGGGATCGGCTCCAGCTAGAATTTGTCCGGTCATCATTCCGGGCAAACTCACCAACCCCACTACCATCATTGAATTAATGGTTGGTAACATCCCCGTTCGCAGGGCATCTCGAATCGATCCCCGCGCCGCTTCCCAACGAGTTGCACCCAAACTCAGCAGGGTTTCGATTTCCGGTTGGCGGCTGACTAACCCCTCCAAAAAGCGATCGAGACCTAAAGAAACGCCACTGAGGGCATTTCCCATCACCATACCCAGTAAGGGGATAAAATATTGAGGATCGTACCAGGGGCGCACTTGCAAAATACCGATGACCACTAGACTTGTAAGGCAAAATGTGGTACTCAGTATAGAGATGAAACTGCTCCAAAACATCCGCGCAAATCGGCGAGCGGTGCGGTTAATGGCAGCAAGAGCCGCTACACTAGCCATAAAGAGGGAAATTCCCACAACCAGAATGGGATTGTTGAGGGCAAAAATCCATTCGAGGACGTATCCCACTAGCAACAATTGCACCACCATTCGCACAGAGGCGATCGCCAAGCTGCGCTCTAAACCCAGTCGCAGAGCGATCGAGATTCCCAAATTGATTAAAATTAATAGAGCGGCTAAACCCAGTTGCCAAACGCTGATGGTGATATAGTTCACGATCGCGCCTCCGCGATCGTAATTTGGCGATCGCTGACCCGTATAATTTGTTGGGGATCGTGACTCGTCCACAGGTAAGCGCGTTGGGGGTTAGCAATCCGCCAGCCATCGACTAACGCTTCGGCACGCGCAGTTGTGGTACTATCTAATGATGCAGTTGGTTCGTCGAGCAGCAGCACCGACGGTTCGATTTGCAATGCCCGTACCAAAGCGACAATCTGCATTTCTCCACCCGAAAGTCTCCCGGTGGGTTGAGTTAAAAAGGTTTCATCGCGACCTAAAGCGGCTAAGTTGGCTAAAATGCGATCGCGATCGTAGCGTCGGTGGCGATGGACGCTAAACTGGTAAATGGCGCGAAAATTGTCTTCGACGGTTCCTTCTATTAAGGCCGATCGCTGGGGTAAATAGACGATCGC
>CAKZKB010000497.1 GCA_937121005.1 uncultured cyanobacterium
CGGCCGATGGGATCGGGAAGTGTAGCCAGATGGCTTAAAATGCGAGCGACGGCCTGCAAGCGTTCCGGGGTAAGTCGCAACCAGTCGAGGAACAGTTCGGGAACGGCCATATCTCGGCTGGCTTCGAGATCGAGGGTGTTGGCTTCTAGAATTTCTTCTTGGCTGTCAGCGACGGCCTCGGCCATGGCAGCTAGGGCCGCAGCGCGATCGCCACCCGAATGCAGCAACAGTTCCCCGGCCGCCCGAGACACCTGCCGGGCCGCGGCGGCGATGGTTCCGTCTGCGTCTCCTCTCATCCGATCGCCGCCCGGCCGAGGCCCTGACGACTGCTACCTTGTTGCGATGGCGGCAAGTTGGGGATCGTCGGTTCGTCCTTGTGTTTGGTTAAGTACACCAGTACCAACCCCGTCAGCAAGGCCGCAATGACAAATAAGGCCATAAACATCGGCCGTCTGTAGGAAAAACGATGGTTGACGCGGCTCCATTGATGCCCCGTCCAATGTAGGGTTTGTTTGTAGGGATAGGCCGCCGATACGTCTTCGATGGCGTAGCCGTTTTCGCCGACGACAAAAATTTGCTGACAGCGATTGCAGCCGAGGGCTTCTGTCAGGGCGATGGGGACGAGGCGACCCCGACGGCGGCAAGGACAGGGGTACTCGCTATTAAGATCGATTTTTTGGGGTTTGAGAGGGTACACGAGTCGCAGTGGAGCCAAATTTTGAATACAGCCGACTGGGGTGAAGACTGGCGATGGCGCGTTCGCGCTCCGAATCGATCCGAACGGACGACTTCCACCTATCGATCGAATTGTACCAGATTCTCGCCGATTGCGGAGAGGGGAGTTTGGTAGCAGTTGATACCGAACGCCAAAGGAGGATAGTCGCGGGGCGAGACAAAACTCAATTATCCGGTCGTCAGTTTAACTCAGTTGTCACTCGATCGCGTTTTAGAGTTACAGCAACAACTCGAAAATGAGCCAATTGGAGGTTGATACAGAAAAATGAGTTCCTTTTGGCGATCGTCCTTGTGGGTGAGGCCGTTTGATTTCTGTTTTTAGCACAAGAAGGCGAGACTTTTTTGGTTGAATGACACGATTTATTCACGACCAATTTGCCAAAGATTATTTGGAGACTCTGCTATCGACGATCGGAAAAGTTGAGTCCCCCAAACGAGTTGCGGGTGAAGCCAGACAGATCGATGTGGCGTTTATTCCCACACCTAACAGTGATAATATTGATGCTTTAGGGCTGTTGGGGAAAATGGCAACAACGGCGGCAATTTTTGAACCGTTTCGCAATCCCGTCACCACCTCTTCGAGGAATTCAAAGTTCAAAATTCAGAGTTCAAAATTGCAATTCCCCTTTTTGAATTTTGCATTTTTAATTTTTAATTGGAGCGTAGCGACAGTGGTTGCGACTGTTGGGACGGGGAACAGTACAGAAAAACGCGATTGAGGAGTTTTTGGCGTTGCCGGAGACATTCGAGTACCGAGAAATTGTGCTAGAATTGTTCTATACTTTACAGCGATACCTAGCCAGCAAACCAGCATCAGCAGAAGACCGGGAGTTAGTTATGCGTTTAGAACCATTGTACCAACAAGAGCGCGATCGGACTCTCCAGCAAGGGGCCGAGCAAAAGCAAAAACAAATTGCATTGAATATGCTTCGCCTAGGGCTAGATATCAATACGATCGCCAACTCTACTGAATTGCCCCTCGATCGCGTCCTCGAATTACAGCAACAACTCGAAAACGAAAATAGCGAGGGTTAAGAAACCTGGAGGTTGATGATGCGTTTAGCACCACTCTACTTCGTGTCTTTGTAGTTAAAAAATAAATCCCCCGTCCGAAACCGAACGAGGGAAAGAATACAAACGATCGCGCCTTACAACAACGCTTCCGCCTTCGCCTTCGCCGCCTCTTCGGGATGAATTCCCAAACGGGTCAAGTTAATGCGGTTTTTGTTGTCAATTTCGCGCACCTTCACCACCACTTCATCGCCAACCGCCAGTTCGTCTTCGACTTTTCCGACGCGGTAATCAGCAATTTGCGAAATGTGGATCATGCCCTCTTTTCCAGGCAAAAATTCCACGAACGCACCGATGGGAATGATGCGAGTGATGCGACCCACGTACACATCGCCAGCATTCAATTTCTTGGTCATGCTTTCGATGATACGCTGCGCTTTCTTGGCTTTTTCGCTGTCGAGGGCGCAAATCGTCACTGTGCCATCATCTTCGATATCGATTTTGGAGTTGGTTTCTTCGGTAATGCCCTTGATGGTTTTACCGCCGGGGCCGATGACCGTACCGATGAACTCCGGATCGATTTTGAAGCTCAACAAACGCGGTGCAAACCGGGACAGTTCGCTGCGCGGGGCTTCGATCGCCTCGAGCATTTTGCTGAGAATGTGCAGGCGGGCCGGTTTCGCTTGGGCGATCGCGTCTGCGACCACTTGGACGGGCAACCCAGTAATTTTCATGTCCATTTGCAAGGCGGTAATTCCGGTGTCAGTTCCGGCCACCTTGAAGTCCATGTCACCCAAAAAGTCTTCGATCCCTTGGATATCGGTCAGGATGCGAATTTCGTCGCCTTCTTTAATCAACCCCATAGCTGCCCCGCTTACGGGTTTGTCGATGGGCACCCCGGCATCCATCAGCGCCAGAGTGGATCCGCACACCGACCCCATGGAGGTAGAACCGTTAGAAGACAAGACTTCCGACACCACCCGGATCACGTAGGGGAAGCGATCTTTTTTGGGCACCACAGGGATGAGGGAACGTTCGGCTAGGGCCCCGTGACCGATTTCCCGGCGACCCGGCGATCGCATGGGTTTGACTTCCCCAACCGAGAACGAGGGGAAGTTGTAGTGATGCAAGTAGCGTTTTTCGTCTTGGGGGTGCAAGTCGTCGGCCAGATCTTGCGCGTCTCCTGGCGTTCCCAACGTCACCGCCGACATCACCTGGGTCAGTCCGCGCGTAAACACGGCGCTACCATGGACGCGAGGCGGTAGGATCCCCACTTTGGAGATAATGGGGCGGACTTCATCGAGTTTGCGACCGTCCACGCGCACTTTGTCATCGACAATTTGGGCCCGCATCAGTTTTTTGGTCACGCCTTTGAAGACGGTGCCCAATTTTTGTGCGCCACTGTCGATCGCCGCGCGGATCGGGTCGTCTTCGGACATTTCGGCGATTTTGGTTTCGACTTCGGCTTTCACTTCGTCGAGGGCCGCGTCGCGACCGCTTTTGTCAAAATCGAAGTTGGACAGTACCTTTTTAATCCCGTCGGTGGCGGTTTCGCGGACGAAGTTTTCTAGGCTTTCATCGGTTTCGGGAGGATCTTCGCGCACCACATCGATCCCCAATTCTGCCATTAACTCGCGCTGGGCGGTAATGGTATCGCAGGCGGCTTCGTAACCGAAATCGATCGCTTCGATGATATCGCGTTCGGGGAGTTGGTTGGCTCCGGCTTCGACCATCACGATCCCGTCGGGGGATCCGGCGACGACCAAATCGAGATCGCCGTAGCGCAGTTCGTTGAAGGTGGGGTTGATGATAAAATCGTCACCGACTAAACCCACGCGCACGCCGGCCATGGGGCCGTAGAAGGGAATACCCGCTAAGATTACCGCGATCGAGGCCCCGGTGACAGCCAGAACATCCGGCGGGACTTCCTCGTCCATGGACAGAGTAGTGGCGACAATTTGGATGTCGTCGCGCAACCACTGGGGTAGGAGGGGACGTAGGGGACGATCGATCAAACGGCTGGTGAGGGTGGCTTTTTCGGGAGGACGACCTTCCCGACGCAAGAACCCACCGGGGATTTTACCTCCCGCGTAGAGGCGTTCTTCGTAATCGACCAACAACGGTAGAAAATCGATGCCTTCTCGGCCGGCGGCGCGAGTGGCTGTCACGAGGACAGCTGTATCGCCCGATTGTACCAGAACGGCTCCTCCCGCTTGCGGCGCGAGAAAACCCACTTGGAGCCGTATATCTCGTCCGTCGAAGGATATTGACTTCTCAATTTCTTTCATGCAAGACTTGTTCCTTATCCTATTTAGACACTTCCGCATTCTCAATCGGCTATGGTAGCATTTTTGGCTTTACCTTGCAGGGGGCGATCGCCAAATAGAGGAGTGGCCGGGGCGCGATCGCGTTTTGGGGCGATCGGGTATTAATGCTTGGAAGGGAGTCGTGTCGGTATGTTGGCAGACCTTGACCTGTCGCGTGGGGATGGCGTTTTTTGCCGTGTAACGTTTTGTTACTGAAGGGGCGCTCGCGGTGGCAGTGGTGTTAAAGATAGGATAGGCGCGATCGATACAGAGGACTAACCGAGTATGAATAAAAAGCTAGAAAATCTGGTTTACATCATCGCGATCGTCGCCGATTTGGCTTTGGCGGTTTATGTTAGCATTCCACTTTTTTCTGATTATCTATGGCAAGATAGGTTGGGGCGCGGTGCAATGGTTTTAGTTTGGATTGCTTTTATGGCAACAGCCTACTCATTTAAGATGGCTTTTTATGTAAAGATCGACAACAAAATAAAGTTCTTCATTGTGTTTTTTCTGGCGTTAGTATTTCAGTTTCACTGGTGGTTAATCGATGTAAATTTCCATTGGGATAAATGGGATAAAGTCACTACAGTTACTTCTCCTTCCGGCCGATCGACTGTCTATATCAAACAATATCAGTTCTTTTTTTATTGCGAGCAAAGAGTTGAAACTCATCACTTTAGATTTTTTAAGAAAAAGATAGAAAGGGCAAGTCTTCCCCAGCAAGATGATGTTTGTATCGACTACGATCGCGTTAAGATGACATGGAGCAAAGACGAACGCTCGATCCACTGGAAGGTTGAGGGAGATGTCAGCGACATTCCTTCTAAAGAGGGGACTATTCAACTCAATACCAACTCAAGCACAGACTAGGAGTAGGGTAGGTTACAGATCTATAGACGATCGCGCTTGCCGTAAAGCCCAGTTGCGCGTCAGTACGGCGCGTGGGTGAATGGGAAGATGGCGATCGATTAAATACCCGATCGTCCAGTCGATCGCCCGCCAAACTCCTAGATACAAATCGGTTTGTGCTTCGCGACGCAGTTCGTTTAACTCTGGAGTGTCGCCGCGTCCGGGTTCCAAGCTGTCAGCGAGAAAGACAGCACAACTGAGGGGACTCATTTCCGGCCGACCCAGGGTATGATTGCCAATGGCGCTTAAAATTGCTTCATCTTCAATCCCAAACTCGTCTCGAGCCACGATCGCCCCCACTTCGGCGTGCAAAAGGTGGGGGTTGTTTTCTAAGATAATATCGATTTCTAAACCGCGATCGCGGGCCATTTTTAATAGGCGATCGGGAGGAAAATTCTTGGCTAAATCGTGCATCAATCCCGCGATCGCTGCTTTTTTGACGGACAAGTTGTGCTGCTTTGCTAGGTCGATCGACATTTGTTCGACGCGCAAAATATGATTTAACCGCCGTTCGCCAACCTGTTGGGATAGCCACTCGATAACCTGTTGGCGGAGTTGGGTTGTGTCGCGATCGCGATCGAGAATTGTGGCTTGCGTCATTATTCAGGGAAATGGCAGGTGCAGTCATAACAGCGATCGCAATTATAAGATATTGGCCGAGGGCAATCTACCCAAAATCAAACGATCGCCCTCTCTTTGAAGATCTGCCAAATCTGCCCTGCAACTGCATCGATCGCCCCGGTAGACTCCACCCGAACAATGCGATCGCGGTGTGTTTGCGCCAGTTTTGCATACCCTTCCCGAACCCGATCGAAAAACTCAATGTCTTCGCGTTCGATACGATTTATTTTGCCGCGATCGCGGGTTCTTGCCAAGCCAATATCGGGAGAAACATCCAACCAAATCGTTAAATCGCTTTCCAAGCCACCAGCGAGAAGCTGG
>CAKZKB010000498.1 GCA_937121005.1 uncultured cyanobacterium
CGGAATCGTTGGATTTTTACACTGGTTTTCATTGTCACCCTCATCTTCTGTTGTCCCTCTCCAGTTCAGGCCGATCCCGTTCGTCCCATTCTGGGATTTGACTGGTCTTTTCATGCTGACAATGGCAGCGATCGCGACAGTGCGAACCTCGAACCGATTCAGGAGTCAGATAACGTCAATTTCGCTTACGAACTGTCTAAAAGATTAAATACAGATCGCGACGAAATCGGGCGAAATCTCTTTTCGATCGTCCACCCCAATGCAGTGTACGACTATACAGAACCTATTTTAATGGCAGAAAAGCCAGGAAATCGCGCTATTTTTGAAATCCCCATTCATTGGCATCGGGATCTGAAATTGTTTCAGCGCAATCATTTAACGCGCATTCGCTGGCAAATTGGCGATCGTCACCATCTCAATGCCGAGGTGATTTACGATGACTCGACTTTCGATGCCATTCGTATCAATGAGATGAACGATTCGTTGCGATTGTTATTAAATCAGTTCGATTGATGCCAATCGCGTTACGAACCGAATAAATTTTTTAGCCGCTTTCGCACCCAAGCGACGGGATTTTTATCGTCTTCGTCGCGATCGACCAATCCCAATTTTCTTAACTCTTGCTGTCGCTGTACCAACTCTTCCCGGTGACTTTCTAAGCCAGCGACGATCGCTTCGTAAAGTTCCGGGTGTTCGTGCAGCAATTTCTTGAACCGACGGCGATCGATGGCAAATAACAGCGTTTCCTCTTTCGCACGCACGGTAGCGGTACGCGGAATCCCCAGCATCAGGGAAATTTCACCAAAAAACTGCCCTGAATTGAGTGTGGTTAAATACTTATTCAAGGCTTCAACCACAACTTCAACCGATCCCGATAGAATGATATAAAACGCATCTCCCGGCTCGTTTTCTCGAAACAGCACTTCCCCCGATCGCAAGCGCTTGCGATAGCCAATTTCAATTAATTGTCGCAGTTGCAGATCGTTGAAGGTTTCAAAGTAGCTGATTTCGTGCAGCAGTTGGCGCAAAGATAGGGGACGACTGGTTAACTGCGGCCGATCGCGCTGTCGTTCTTCCCAGTAACTCGGCTGCAACACTTCCGGGTTTTTCAACCACAAATCTCGCTGCGGAAAAGGAACGACAATATCTTGTTGACGAAGATTGTATTCGATGGTAAAATTAAGAGAACTGCGGATATAGGGTTCGAGATCGATGCGGTTCACCCACACCCACAACTCGAATTCTAGAGCGCTATCGCCGAAGTTGACAAACATGACGCGCGGAGCCGGATCGGTTTGCACGGCGGGTTCGCTGTAGGCGGCTTTTAACAAGGCTTCGGTGACGACAACCGGATCGCTACTGTAAGCAACTCCCACCGGAATATCGACGCGAGCGACATAACTATCGTGGCTCCAGTTGAGAACGGAATTATCGACGAGTTTGCTGTTGGGAACGACGACATCTCCGCCTTCGCGCGTGCGAATCACGGTCGATCGCAAGGAGACTTCTTTAATATACCCTTCTAAGCCTTCAAATTCAATAAAATCGCCGACTTTTAAATTGCGTTCGAGTAATAGAGTCAAACCGCTAATAAAGTTATTCGTAATATTTTGCAGTCCAAAGCCGATCCCGACCCCTAACCCCCCGGCGACAACGGCGAGAGCGGCTAAATTAAACCCGATCGCCTGAACCGAAATCAGAAAAACCAGGGTTCCCAAGCTGTAGCTAATAATAGTGGCGATCGCGGTGCGGTTCCCTTCGTCAATTCGCAAGCGGACGAGCAACTGATTTTTCAAAAACAGCCGCAAAAACCGACAGAAGAGTAAAATAACAACAAAGGTGACAATCAGCTTGGCAAGGGTTAAAATCGAAATGGGAGAATTGCCCAGCGTAAATAAATCTCGCGTAAACAGCTTGCCAATTTCATTTAAAATTGCCGAGAGATTCATTGATTTGGAGGGGAAGATGAAGGGGGAATCAGAATATTGAGAATTTCAGGAACGACTCGAAATGTTGCTGGCGTATGCGTCATCAGTTCGCCGTCGGTATTGACTTTATAAGGTTTGTCCGTGCGAATCGTTGCACTGCGGGTTTCAAAGGCACGAATGCGATCGAGATCGAGATAGTGACCCTGACGCAATGCAGGAAGCAAGGGCAAAATTTGCCAGCCGCTTTCCACTTCTAAAATATAGAGATGCAGCAACCCATCGTCGAGTTCGGCTTCGCGATGCACCGTCAACCCGCCACCGTAATGACGACCGTTCCCGATGGCAATTTGTAAGGCTTTGGTCTCGATTTGTCGATCGCCGAGATCGATTTCGGCCCGGAACGGACTGGCATTCCCCATAGCTTGCGCGGCCGCGATCGCGTAAGCAAAAACACCCCACTTTCGCTTAATATCTCCAGTCAGATTTTGGGTAATCCGGGAACTCAAGCCAATACTGGCGACATTGAGAAAATAGCGATCGTTGACCCAACCGAGATCGATCGCTTGCAGGCGTTGCTGTTTCCAGGCCGCAGCGATCGCCCCACAAGCAGCCTCTAAAGATAACGGCAAATCCAGCGTCCGGGCAAAATCGTTCGCTGTTCCCAAAGGGAGCACCCCAAACGGCAATTGGGTCTCCACTAACCCCGACAGCGTGGCGTTGATCGTACCATCTCCGCCGCCCACAACGACAAAATCGAGGCGATCGCGATAGTAGCGAATGCAATCGGAAAAATGGCCGACCGTCAAATGAGATTCTACAATGAGATCGATGCCGAGGGCGTGCAATTGCTCGGTGGCCTGCGATCGCAACTGGCGACCGCGACGCGATCGACCGTTGGCTAACAAGAGGGCTTTCGGCATTGGAGAACATCGCCAGCAGTCTTTGTTTGCATGATAGCGCGATCGAGTCCTCGGATTGTTGCCCGAAGGGAGAGAATGTAACAATGTAGCCCGACCCTGTGACTTCTGCTGATGAAACGACGCTGGTTGTTCGCCCTGCTTGCTTTCCCCTCGATCGCCATCGCCGTTGCTAGCGATCCACCAAACCCAAACCTTCTCGATCGCGTCGAGACGATCCTGAGTGTCTTCGTCGCCGCCTTAGAAAAATTCTTCTTTTTCGGGCAAAAACCAGACGGGACGGGCATTCCCCTGATCGTTCTCTGGACGATCGTGGCGGCAGTGTTCTTTACCGTTCGCCTGGGGTTTATCAACCTGCGGGCCTTCCAACACGCGGTTTACGTCATTCGCGGCCACTACGACAACCCCGAGGAACCCGGCGAAGTCACCCACTTCCAAGCCTTGACCGCCGCCTTGTCCGCTACAGTGGGCCTGGGAAATATTGCCGGAGTCGCGATCGCTATCCAAGCCGGGGGGCCGGGGGCCGCCTTTTGGATGACGGTGGCCGGATTGTTGGGCATGAGTAGCAAATTTGTCGAATGTACCCTGGCCCAAAAATATCGGAAAGTGAAGCCCAACGGTCGCATTGGCGGCGGGCCGATGTATTTTCTGTCTGAAGGCTTGGCCCGCAAGGGGTTAAAGGGGTTCGGGCAAGTGTTGGCGGCGGTATTCGCGATCGCTTGCATTCTCGCCAGTTTGGGCAGTTTTGGGGCCAACCAATCCTATGCAGCCCTGTCCGGGATCGTGCAGTTACCCAGTCCTTTCTACGGGGCGATCGCGGCCTTGTTGGTGGGGTTAGTCATCATTGGCGGAATTCGCCGCATCGGTCAGGTGACTTCGGCTTTGGTTCCGGCCATGGCCGGCCTGTACGCAGCAGGGGCACTGTGGATCGTCTTAGCCAATTTACCCCAGATTCCCGCCGCCGTCGCCAGCATTTTTACGGAAGCCTTCAGCCCGAAAGCGGTTGTCGCCGGGGGGTTGATGGGGGCGTTGGTGAACGGGTTGAAGCGGGCCGCCTATTCTAACGAGGCGGGGTTGGGGTCGGCGGCGATCGCCCATGCAGCAGCCAAAACGACCGAACCCGTCCGCGAGGGGGTGGTAGCGTTATTAGAACCGTTTATCGATACGGTGGTGGTATGCAATTTGACGGCGACGATTTTGATCGTTACGGGGGCGTATCAGGATACCAGTTTGGAGGGCATCGAAGTAACGCTGGCGGCGTTTGAGTCAGTGGTGGAGTGGTTCCCCATTGTCTTGGCGATCGCCGCGTTTTTATTCGCGTTTACAACCATGATTACTTGGAGTTATTATGGGGAGCAGTGCTGGGTGTATTTATTCGGCGATCGCGCGGTTTTGGTCTATCGCTTGTTGTTTGTCACCTTCATTTTCATCGGGGCGACGATCGACAACTTGGATATCATTATCAATTTTAGCGATATGATGTTGTTTACAATGGCATTCCCCAATCTATTGGGCTGCTTTTTCCTCTCTAACGAAGTGTCTCGCGATCTCAACAGTTACATGAGTCGGTTGCGAACCGGAGAGTTGCCAATTTACAAATAAGCGGATAGCGGCGAAACACTGAAGCCCGACCGGATTTTAGCAACCGCCGAGCCCCTCTTTGAAGCCCCTCTCCCCAGTGAGGGCAATTCCATTACTGTCGCGCCTCACGTTACACGCTCAGTTGGTTAACGAGGGAAAACCTTTACGTTGCTTCTTGTGAAGTCTCGTTTTCTTCTACCGCCGATCGCCGCTTCAATTCCACCGACTCCGATCGCGGTAGCAAGTCGAACACTTCGCGAAACTCATCGTCAATATCTTCAAACGGAACTTGTCCGGCGCGATCGAGTACCACCTCTCCAGAACCATCGATCAATACGGTTTGCGGTACGGTGCCCTGATAGTAGTATCCCGCTTCGTCGGGGGAAAAATCCGCATCCGGTGGTAGCGCGTCTACATTGATGGGGATGAAACTGGCGGCGCGACCGTAGTAGGCTTGTAAGTTAGAAATCGTCAGAGCGTAGGGTTTGCAATCTTGGCTGTCATCTAAATAAAAGACGATCAGAGCCGGTTTTTCTTGGTCTAGGGACTGTGCTAAGCTGAAATGCGGCGGCACGAGAGACCCATTTCCGGCGTAGAGGGCGAAAATGTTGCCATCGTAGTCATCATTGTCGATGTCGGCGAAAGCTGGAGTTGCCAGCAGCATCAGGGTACAACAGAGTGCGATCGCGGCGATCGCTACGCGAGCCAACCCAGAACCGATCGAGGGGAAACGGACATTTAAATCAGACATGACGATCGCGCCTTGCGGGGCCAAAATTTGAACTGTTTTTGGAGTGTAGCCCGTTTTCGGCCCCTTTTCAAGGGATTAGGGTACGCTAACGGAATTTGGATCCGCTTTTTTTCTATCTTTTGTACTTAGAAAACTCAGTCTGGGGAGAGATAACGATCGCCGTTGTCATTCGCCATAGTAGAAGTGTTGGTAAGTTTAGGAAAAAGTCATGCAAGCCCCCTATCAATTTCGTTCCTTTAGCATTGAAGAACTGTTCGGTCAAGTCTGGCAGACAGGAAGTATCAATCGACAGCATCAACGACGCTTGAAGCGTGCCTTACTCGATCGCAATATGAATCCTGACGAACGCGCTGCGGTCGATCGGATGTTACACGCCGTGCGTCGAGGTTGGTTAAAGCTGAAGCGATAGATACCAAACAAGCGATTTTTAAGCAACTGTCGGTATTTTTAATTCGCGAACTCGCTTCATCGCACGCGCCGAATGAGTTTGCTAAAATCGCATTTTCAGGGTGCAAGGTTGGGTATCTTTATCGACTTCATTCGAGACAAAAATCCGTTGCTATATCCAACCCCTCCGGCAAACTTCCGAGTTATTGCTCACTGTTCGTTGTTCGTAACTATTCAGGTAGACTAGCATAAACGGGTGTAGAAACCCGGTTTCTGGCAGATCGCGCCCGTAAAATCCGAGTTTATCCTTTGAGAAACCGGGTTTCTTGCTTTGACCTGAATGCTTACCATTGTTCATTGTTCATTGTTCATTGCTCGTTGATACAGCCGTTTCGACGCTGGCGAACGGCTTTCCCCCATTTTTGTAACGTTTGCTGTAAGGCTGCACGGCGAATGGGTTTGCCTAAATGCGCGTCCATTCCGGCGGCTAAGCAGCGATCGCGATCTTCGTTCATAGCATTGGCAGTCATAGCCACAATTGCCGGACGTTGGTGCGGTTGCCACTCGTCGAGAATGTAGCGAGTTGCCTCCAATCCATCCATTTGCGGCATTTGTACGTCCATAAGAATAACATCGTATGGGTGGCGACGCAAGGCTTCGAGTACCTCAATCCCGTTGTTGGCAACATCGGCGGTATAACTGAGGCGATCGAGCATTCGCAGCGCCACTTTTTGGTTGACAACATTATCTTCTGCCAGTAGAATTTTTAAATCGGCAATGGGAGAGTCGTTGGCAACGGGAACAACGCCATTGTCTTCTGCAAGAGAGGCTTCTATCTGTTGGAGATCGGGACAGTTAACGCGAATATCGAAAGAAAATGTCGTCCCTTCTCCTAAAATGGAGCTAACGCAAATCTCTCCTCCCATCAACTGTACTAGCTGCTGAGAAATTGGCAAACCCAAACCCGTTCCTTCCTTGGAGTTACGACCCGTTTCTGTTTGCACGAAAGCCTCGAAAACTTGACTGAGTTCTCCCGGTGCAATTCCCATCCCCGTATCTTCAACTTCAAAGTGAATTGATGGCGAAGGAGTGTTTTTATCTTCGCGATCGCCACTTTGAACCCGCAAGATGACTCGACCTTCGAGGGTAAATTTAATCGCATTGTTTAATAAGTTAATTAACACCTGAGAGAGTTTGATCTCGTCACCTTCGATATATTCGGGAACGTTATCGTCGCGATTGAAGACGAACTCCAATCCTTTCGACTGAGCCTTAAATGCCAGCATATCTCGCAGGCGATCGAGTAAGTCGTGAAGGTTGAAATAACCTAAATTGAGCGAGATTTTGCCCGAATTGATTTTCGAGAGTTCCAAAACGTCATTAATTAACCGCAGCAGGTGTTCGCCGCTTCGGGAAACGATTTTGAGATTCTCTTGATGTTCGGGAGAGAAATCCTTGTCTTCTGCCATCAATTCTGTGAGTCCGAGAATGGCATTGAGTGGCGTTCGCAGTTCGTGACTCATGCTAGCCAAAAATTGACTTTTGGCTTGGTTTGCAGCTTCGGCGGCGGCTTTGGCGGCTTCGAGATCGTGCTGCGATCGCGTCAATTCGGCTTCAGCAGCCACGCGATCGCGGAGTTCGGATTCTAACAAACGATTTTTTTCGCGGATAACGCCGTTGGCACTTCCTAGCACTTGCGACTGAGCCTGCAACAACACTAACATATCGAGTAATTGCTGCCGTCCTCCCTCGCATTCAACGACGATCGGTTCGTAAACAAATTGTTCTGGCCGCGACAAAGCGCGATCGACCGCTTCAATAATGCTACAATGCTCTGAGAGTCGCAAACATTCGTCGCCATCGCGATGAACCAGGGTTTCCCACAATTCCAAAATCGGACGCTTAAAAAACAATTCTACCCCGTAGGGACGGCTGATTTCTTCAAAGAAACGCCGCCGCGACACCACCCCGACGATCGCGCCTTCAGCATCGACGATCGACACGCCAGGAAGCTGCGGTTGACGATCGAAGGCACGCGCCACCTTGTTTCCTTTTGTAGCTACCGAAACACAAAAGTCGTAAGATGGTAGTTGCGCTAGGGTCGAGTCGAAGTCGAGTCTGGGACTGTCGGTTGGCAGGTCGATCGTCATCGGCGAAAGGTTACAAGGGTCTCAATTTAGTTCGGAAGTAGAGGCACGACACAGCAAGCCGATCTGCGGCTTCTTCCTAATTTAACGCATCGAAGCCGCGATCGCCTCGTTCCTGATGCCGATATTCGATATAATCGAGAATAGCAGTTCGATCGCAGGTGATTATGGCCAGCAGTGGTAACGGTATCAAAGTTGTCGCCGACAACCGACAAGCGCGATATAAATACGAAATTCTCGACACTTACGAAGCCGGAGTCGAACTCCAAGGCACGGAAGTCAAATCCATTCGCGAAGGAAAAGCGAATTTACGCGATGGTTACGTGCTAATTCGCAATGAGGAAGCCTGGTTGCTGAACGTGCATATTTCTCCGTTTCAAACGGCGAGTGTCTACTTTAACCACGATCCTCGCCGCACTCGCAAGCTGCTGTTACACCGTCGGGAAATCGACAAACTTGTCGGCAAAGTGGAACAGCAAGGCTTGACGATCGTCCCTTTGAAAATGTATTTAAAACGGGGATGGGTGAAAGTTAGCATCGGCTTGGCGAAGGGTAAGAAACTCTACGACAAGCGCGAAACCTTGAAGAAAAAAGCGCAGCAACGCGACATCGATCGCGCCTTAAAATACTAATTGTAGGAGAAAATATGAGCGATCGCACTGCTATCCGTCCAGCAATTATTACCCAAGTGCTTCCAGACTCGATCGCCGAGGAAGTGGGATTTGAAATCGGCGATCGCCTGGTCGCCATTAACGATATTCGCCCTCGAGATCTAATCGACTATCGCTATTTGTGTGCGGACGAGATTTTAAAACTGGAAGTTCTCGATGCCACTGGAGAAACCCACGTTGTCGAAATCGAAAAAGAGTTTGACGACGACTTGGGTTTGGAGTTCGAGACGGCATTATTTGATGGCTTAATTCAGTGCAACAATCGCTGTCCGTTTTGCTTTATCGACCAAAAACCGCCGGGAATGCGCGATACGCTATACCTCAAAGATGACGACTATCGCCTCAGTTTTCTCTACGGTTCTTATCTGACGCTGACCAATTTACCTCCGCGAGAGTGGGAACGCATCGAGACGTTGCGCCTCTCTCCTCTGTATGTTTCCATCCACGCCACCGACTCTGAAACCCGGATCCGCTTGTTAAAAAATCCCCGCGCCGGACAAATTTTAGAACAGCTACAGTGGTTTCAAGATCGGCGGCTACAAATTCACGCGCAAGTTGTTGTCTGTCCTGGCATCAACGACGGCAAGCAGTTAGAAAAAACCTTACTCGATCTGGCTGAATTTGGATCGGGAGACGTTCCCGCCGTTGCGTCGGTGGCGGTGGTTCCTGTGGGGTTGACTCGCTTTCGTCCTCCCGAAGACGAACTGGTTCCAGTGACAGCAGAAAAAGCCAGAGAAGCGATCGGACAAGTGCGATCGCTGCAAGCACAATTTCGCGATCGCTTCGGTTCGACGTTTGCTTGGTTGGCAGACGAATGGTTCCTTTTGGCTGGCGAAAATATTCCTTCAGCGAAAGAATACGAAGACTACCCACAAATTGACAACGGCGTAGGATCGATCCGACAATTTCTAGAACAATTTGATGCGGCGGCGAACCGCTTGTTACCGCAGAAAGTTACGCCGCCGCGTCGGTTGAGTTGGGTGTTGGGAAATGCGGTGGAGACGGCTTTTCAACCGATTTTAGATCGCTTTAATGCGGTGGAAGGTTTGGAAGTCAACGCGATCGCGATCGCTAGTGAGTTTTGGGGACAAACTATCAGCGTCACTGGCGTTCTCGCCGGGAAAGATGTCTTAAATGCGTTGCGAGGTCGAGATTTAGGCGATGCGATCGTCTTGCCGACGGTGATGTTAAAATATGGAGAAACTCGCTTTCTCGATGATGTCACGGTTGGCGACATCGAAAATGAATTCGGCAAACCTGTCTTGTTGGCGAACGGTGTCGAGGAGTTAATTCGCTGTTGTGTCGGCCGTCGGGAGATTTTTAATTTAAATCGCGATCGATTGACGGTATAATGAAAAAAGTACAGACCAATGACAACTAAAACAATGGGACTCACTTACGCTGACATCGAATTGATTAGTGGCGACGATCTGGTTTTGTTTGCTCGAGGATATCTTGAGGAAGATGGGATTAAGCGAGTACAAACCAACGCCTTAGTCGATAGCGGTGCGTATATGCTAGCCGTCAATGAGAGGATTAAACAACAGCTAAACTTAAGAAAACTTGACGAACAAGTCGCCGAACTTGCTGACGGACAACTGGTAAAATTAGAAATTGTCGGCCCTGTGGAGATCCGCTTTAAAAATCGTCGTGCAATTCTCGATGCGATGGTTGTTCCCGGAGAGGCAGAAGTCTTGCTCGGTGCAATTCCATTGGAATCGTTAGATGTTATTATCGATCCGGTGCAACAACAGTTAGTCGTCAACCCCGACAGTCCCGACATTGCCAAAAAGTCCCTAAAATGAACCTTATGTCGATCGCCTACCAGCCTCCCTCACCCCCAGGGCGAGGGAAATTTTATCGTTGTCGTTCCTCATGCTAAAATGAAGGCGATCGACTTTCGCAATACCAACAGCGTTTGGAGTTCGGTTATCGCCGAAACCCTGTCTCGCTTGGGTGTAAAAACCGTTGTCATTTGTCCGGGATCGCGATCGACCCCGCTAACGTTCGCTTTCGTTCGCCACCCGCAACTAGAAACCATTCCCATTCTCGACGAACGATCGGCCGCATTTTTTGCCTTGGGAATTGCCAAGCGAACCCATACTCCCGCCGCGATCGTCTGTACGTCGGGAACCGCCGCCGCCAACTTCTACCCGGCGGTAATTGAAGCGAAGGAAAGTCGCATTCCGTTGTTAGTGTTTACCGCCGATCGCCCGCCAGAACTGCGCGAGTGTCATTCCGGGCAAGCCATCGACCAGGTTAAGATCTATGGTGATTATCCCAACGGTTACGCCGAACTGTCAACCCCCAGTTTGGATTTACAGCAATTATCTTATTTAAGGCAGACGATCGTCCATGCCGAACGGCGATCGCAACAGCCGACACCGGGTGTTTTTCATCTTAACTGTCCGTTTGGCGATCCGCTTCCTCCCCTCCCGGAAGCCGAAGCGGAAGCCTTAGAAGCCGTATTTCCCGATGGTTTTTTTGATGGCATTTGCGGCAACATCGAACTCGATGTTCGCGTCGATCTCGATCCCCTGGTTGCCAAATGGCAGCAATGCGATCGCGGTTTAATTATCGCCGGAGTTGCCAACCCGAAAAATCCAAAACTCTACTGCAACGCGATCGCGCAACTGGCGAAGCGTCTCAATTTTCCCGTGTTGGCAGAAGGATTGTCTCCAGTACGCAACTATGCGAGTTTAAATCCCTACCTTGTCTCCACTTACGATATCATTTTACGGCATCGAAAAGGCAATGTCAACCTTGCCCCCGATCTTGTGATTCAAATTGGCGACTTACCCACCAGTAAAGAATTGCGACAGTGGTTGACGGCGGTACGTCCCCAACATTGGATTCTCGATCCGAGTCACCACAATTTAGATCCGTTGCACGGACGAACGACCCATTTAAATGTTGCGATCGAGACGATCGCTTTTTCCCTGCCACTGCAAAAAGGGGGGATGTCTCAATACCGCGATCGCTGGTTGCAACTCGAAGCCGCAACGCGCCAGAAAATCGATGGCGACTTTGCCAACATCGAAACCATTATCGAACCAAAAGTCTCCTGGCTGCTGTCTCAACTGTTACCACCGGGAACGCCGATTTTTATTGCCAATAGTATGCCCGTGCGCGATGTCGAATGGTTCTGGAAACCGAACGATCTGCGAATTTTACCGTTTTTCAATCGCGGTGCAAACGGCATCGATGGGACGCTTTCAACGGCTTTAGGGGTAGCAAACGGCAACCGTCCGAGCGTTCTGCTAACGGGAGACTTGGGATTTTTGCACGACACCAACGGTTTTTTAGTCGCTAAAAATGCTAATGTCTCTCTGACCATTGTCCTCATCAATAACAACGGGGGGGGTATCTTTGAAATGTTGCCCGTGTCTCAGTTCGATCCGCCGTTTGAAGACTTTTTTGCTACGCCGCAGTCGGTTGATTTTGCCAAATTATGCGCTGCTTACGATGTCGAATATTGCCGCATTTCCAGTTGGGACAAACTGCAACAGCGTCTCGATCCGCTTCCCGATCGCGGCTTGCAAGTCCTAGAAATACAAACCGATCGCAAATTTGATGCCCAGTGGCGACGAAACTATTGGCAACAACTGTCCTAACCTCGGCCTATTTGGGTAAGTATTCCTCATCGAGAGTTTCGACTGTAGAAAACGGCGGCAACTCGGGAAAGCGATCGA
>CAKZKB010000499.1 GCA_937121005.1 uncultured cyanobacterium
GTGCGATTAAAAAGACGGCGATCGCGCCTAAAAACCACAAAACTTTACTCGATGCCGGGACGATATGAAAAACCTGGTTCATGGTTCTTTGCGCGAATAAACAATTGCCGGACGCATCTCGATCGACCATCGACCCGATCCTACCATAAAAACTCGAGATCGGGGCGATCCCCGCCACGAAGCGGTTGACATCTACCCGATCGGCGTTGGAGAAAGGTTTTCTGTCCCCAAGTTTCCGCCAAATCTAAAATCTTCAATCTCGAGGGGACTGACATCGCGATCGTCCTAGATTGGCC
The DNA here is from genome assembly GCA_937121005.1 of uncultured cyanobacterium. GTDB lineage: Bacteria > Cyanobacteriota > Cyanobacteriia > Cyanobacteriales > Geitlerinemataceae > CAKZKB01. Next base: position 297 of record CAKZKB010000499.1, read on the forward strand.
CCTACAAAAAGCCCATCCCCTCAATTCTCTGCCCGCCACAGGACAAAAAAGCCGATTGTCCCTTCTTCAGCTACCGACTCACCACTCTAAAAATCTGTAACTTTTGTAACGTTATTGGGAATATTGCCCTCACATCGGCCATTATAGAGAGTAAGGATATTAAAACTTCTTTAAGAGATGCAGGCTCTAACCGACGGGGGATCGCCGACTATCTAGCCTATCGTCACTGGTTCCGATCGCTCCAGATACTCCACCTAGATTTTCTTCCCTCGCCGTCGTACTGCCTTCGTACTGAGGAGAAGTTTGACTTCCCCAGTGCGCCATCGCCGTCAAATCCAGGGAATGACATTTTAAGAGTGAATACGCCAACGACAAACCCCTTTAGCCCCATCGCCGCCCTCATCGCGCAGAGCGCTCTAGTCATTGTTGCTGTCACTACTATTGCTGCCACTGCGTCCGAATCGTGGTGTTTTTGGGTCTGGAGCAGTACCATCGTTATTTTCGCTGGGGCCGCCTTCGTTTGCGATCGCCATCGTCGTACCCTCAACAGCGATCGCGATCGTCTCGGTCAGCAGCTACGCGATCGCACCCGCCAACTGCAAAAGGTTGAGGCTCAACTCTCTAAACATAATGGAGAATGCCGATCGCGCTTCAAGAATATCGAAACCCACCTGAGACATCACCTGCGAGCCCAAGCTGCCATTGCCCGCCTGGGCGAGCGCGGCTTAGTAGAAACAGACTTAGACGTGCTGCTTGCCGAAGCCATGACCGTTGTCACCGATACTTTAGAAGTCGAGTGCGCCAGCTTGCTCGAGCTCGAACCCAACGGGAACGCCTTGTGGTTGCGTCAGGGGAGAGGCTGGCCCGAGGGCATCGTCGGTAGCGCCCGGATCTCGGCCGGTCGTAGTTCGCAAGCGGGTTACGCTTTATTAGAAAATCGAGCCATTATTGCCAACGATCTGCGCGTCGAAACCCGGTTTAAGGTCTCGCCTCTAGCGATGAATCACGGTTTGGCTAGCGGGATCGTCGTCCCGATCGCGGGAGGATACGACAGCCAACAGCCCCAACAGGAGGATACCGAACCCTCTCTAGGTCGATCGCCCGATCGTCCTTTTGGGGTCGTGGCCGTTCACAGCCGCCAAGAACGGCATTTCAGTGAAGACGACGCGAGTTTTGTGCAAGCAGTGGCCAACATTCTGTCGGCCGCCATCGAGCGATCGCGGGTTGGCGAACGGTTCCGACTGCTCGAACGCGCCATGAATGCCACGCGCAACGGGATTATTATTTGCGATGCGGTGGCCGCGGACACGCCGATAACCTACGTCAACAGCAGTTTCGAGCGCCTCACCGGATACAAACCCGAGGAAATTACCGATCGCAACTGTCGTTTTTTGCAACGGGACGATCGCGACCAAGAAGCGATCGTCGAGATCCGCGCCGCCATCGCTGAAGGACGCGAATGTTACGGAGTCCTTCGCAACTATCGCCGCGACGGTTCCATGTTTTGGAACGAACTGCATATTTCCCCGGTGCGCGACGATCGCGGCCATCTCACCCATTTTATCGGCATCCAAAGTGACATTACCGAGCGCAAACGAGCCGAAGACGAACGCGATCGCTTTTTTACCCTCTCCCTTGATATGCTCTGCGTAGCTGGGTTCGATGGCTATTTCAAGCGCTTGAATCCCGCCTTTGAAAAAATATTGGGCTGTTCGGAAACCATACTGCTCGACACCCCGTTTATCGAATTTATCCATCCCGACGATCGCGCCAGTACCCTCGCCGAACTCGAGCGCCTCAAAACCGGAGCCCTGACTGTTGACTTTGAAAATCGCTATCTCACCCGCGATGGTTCCTATCGCTGGCTGTCGTGGAGTGCCGCACCTTACACCCAAGAAGGACTCGTGTATGCGGTAGCTCGCGATATTAGCGATCGCAAAGAATACGAAGCCATCTTAAGTCAAAAGAATGCCGAACTCGAAGCCATTTTCCAAGCCTTTCCCGACTTGTTCTTCCGAGTGTCCGCCGATGGCATTTTCCTCGACTACAAAACAGGCTATTCTTCCGACCTCTACCGAGCGCCGCAAGAGTTTATCGGGCGATCGATTGTTGATGTTCTCCCTCCCGAACTGGCAGAAAAACTCAGTCCGGCCATCGATCGCACCTTAGCGACTCGATCGATGGCATCCATCGAATACACCCTCCAAGTTGCCCGAGAAGATCGCTATTTTGAATGTCGCATCGTTCCTTTTCTCGAAAACCAAACTATTGCCATTGTCCGTAACATCACCGCTCGCAAGCAAGCCGAAGAACGGCTGCGATACGAACGCGATCTCCTCAACGGGATTATGAAAACGAGCATCGCCGCCATTACGGTGGTCGATCGGCAAGGCCAAACCATCTTTGCTAACGAACGAGCCGAAGAAATTATTGGTCTGGAACAATCCAGTCCGCGATCGCAATTCTACAACGCTACCGACTGGAACGTTACCGACTTTGAAGGTTATCCCCTCTCTCACAAACGTCTGCCATTTCAACAAGTGATGCAGGCTAAAGTTCCTCTATTCGATATTCGCCACGCCATCGAAACGGTCGATCGCCGCAAAAAATACTTGTCCATCAACGGCGCACCCCTGCAAGATGCCTCGGGTAACATTACTGGAGCCGTCTTTTCCATTGCTGATATTACCGATCGCCAAGCTGCCGAAGAAGCCCTGCGTAAAAGCGAAGAACAATTTCGGCTCACCTTTGAATACGCCCCCATTGGCATGGCCATCGAATCCCTAGACGGTCGCTTCTTGCGCGTCAACCGCGCCTTGTGCGATACTTTGGGTTACAGCAGCGCCGATTTGTTAAAACTGAGTTTGAGCGAGATTACCCATCCCGACGATCGCGCCCTGTGGCAAGCCACCAACCGCCAAATTTTTGAAGGGAAAATCTATCTCTCTCGCGCCCAAATTCGCTATCTCACCAAAGAGAACCATACTGTTTATACCGTCGTCAGTCGAGCCTTAGTGCGCGATAGCGACAACCGTCCCCTGCACGTTCTCTCGCAAATTGTAGACATTAGCGATCGCATTTCCATCGAGCGCCAACTGAAATACGATGCCTCTCACGATGCCTTAACGCGACTGCCCAACCGGATTTTACTCGCCGATCGCATCAACAGTGCCATCGATCGCGCCAAGCAGAATACCGACGATCGCTTTGCCTTGCTGTTTTTAGATCTCGATCGCTTTAAGGTAATTAACGACAGCTTAGGACATTTAATGGGCGATCGGCTGTTACGCTGCGTGGCCGGGAAACTGCAAAATCTTGTCGAACCCAACGACACCATCGCTCGCTTGGGCGGTGACGAGTTTACCATTTTACTTGTCGGCCCCGATAGCGTTGATGGGGCCACCCAACTGGCCGATCGCATCCAACAGCACCTCCTCGATCCCTGCGATCTCGGTGGCCACGACGTATTTACCACCGCCAGTATCGGTATCGCCACCAGCGATCTGGAGTACGATCGCGCTGAAGACTTGCTGCGCGATGCGGATTTGGCCATGTACCGAGCCAAAGACCTGGGTCGGGCCCGCTACCAAGTCTTCGATAAAGAAATGCACGATCGCGCCTTGGGCCGGCTGCAACTGGAAACCGACCTGCGCCACGCCATCGAAACCCAACAACTGCAAGTCTACTACCAACCGATTATCTCTTTACCCTCGGAAACCCTCTGCGGCTTCGAGGCCCTGGTACGCTGGCATCATCCCGTTCGCGGTTGGATCTCGCCGGCCGAATTTATCCCCGTCGCCGAAGAAACCGGAACCATTAACGCCCTGGGTCAGTGGGTACTCGAAACCGCCTGTCGCCAACTGCAATCGTGGCACCAACAATTCCCGTCTAGCCATCCTCTCACGGTGAACGTCAACCTGTCGGGACATCAGTTGCGCGAACCCGATCTCGTCGATCGCATTGATGAAGTTTTAGAAAAAACGGGTCTCGACAGCCGCTACCTCAAACTCGAAATTACCGAAAGCGTCCTCATGGAAAACGATCGCACGGCTACCGCTTGTCTGCTACAGTTGCGAGAGCGCCATATTTCCTTGTGCGTGGACGATTTCGGCACGGGATACTCGTCGTTGAGCTATCTCGATCGCTTCCCGGTCAACACCTTGAAAATCGATCGTTCCTTCGTCAACAAAATCGGTACAAAAGAGGAGAACTTGGCGATTATTCGGGCGATCGTCACCCTGGCCCATACCCTAGGGATGGATGTGGTGGCCGAAGGCATCGAAACCCCACAACAACTCGATCGCCTCAAACGGTTGCGCTGCGAATACGCCCAAGGCTATTTCTTCTCTAAACCTTTGGCCCCCGAAGATGCCGAAGCCGCGATCGTGACATTCAATTCCCAATCAAACAATTAGCACGATCGCTATTGTGCTTGCAACTCGCCCGTCCGCACGGGAATATCGAGGGTGCGATCGCCCCGTCGGACTCGGAAGCGCAACTCTTGACCGACGCGAGAGTTCTCCACCGTGCGCTGCAACTGGTCGGCCGCCGTCACGCTTTGCCCGTCGATGGCGGTAATCACGTCGCCGCGTCGCAGTCCCGCCGCCGCCGCCGGAGTCCCCGTCAGCACGCGAATCACGAGCACTCCTTCAATTTCGGGAACCATAAACG
>CAKZKB010000500.1 GCA_937121005.1 uncultured cyanobacterium
TCTATTTTAATTTCCCTGGTCAAGATGGCATTGCTGTTGGTTCCTCCGCAGCCGGGAAACGTGCGCTGGTGGCTCGGTTTTACAACGGGTATGACGGATTTAGGGATCGTGCCCTTGTTAGGAATGGCGCTGGTTTATGCGGGCTTTGGGTTCGAGCAAATGGCCGGCGCTTCGGAGAAGAAACTGCAACCGTTACTGAACTTAAAAAACTGGATTTTTATTATCGCTGGATTTTTGGGGATCGTTTTTTTACTGCTGATTCCCTTGCACGTCATGCAAACCTTATCGGCTAGCGAACAAGCGCTCGCTCGGGTCGATCGCCAAACCGCCAGCCAAGAAGAGCAAGTCGAGATCCAATTGCAGCAGCAGCGATCGCAAATTCAAGGATTGCTCGGTGACGACGCTAGCCTCGAAGAATATATTGTCAGCAACGAACTCACCGAAGAGCAGTTGACGCAGTTACAAGAATTTCAAACCGATCCCTCAGCCGTCGAGCGCCAGTCGGAAGCCCTGAAGACAAATTTAATTACAGATATTCGCGAGCGGGCCGTACAAGCAAAAGAGCGATCGAAACTTGGCGTTCTCAAGTCCATCGTCCGCGTGGGGACGGGAAATGTTTTGCTCGCAGCTTGTTATTTAAGCATTAGTTGGTCGGGGTTGCGACAAGGAAAAGGAAAACGCCCCAAAGCACCGCGACGCAGCTAATCGCGCCCCCAGGCCCCTTTTAGGAGCGCCGGGAGGGTTCTTCTTCCGGCGGTAATAAGGTGGGGCCGGGAGCCGTGCGATCGGCGGTGGTGGAATCTTCCGAGTCCGTGGCCCGATCGATGAGACTGCGGAGTAGCTGTTGAGCTTGAGAGAGGGGTTTGGGGGGAGCGCTTTCAAAATTGATCTGAATGCGCGGCCCCGATCGCGCCAAGCGGACGATGGTGCCATCGGCCACTTTTTTGTGCGCGATCGGGCGATCGTCCAAATAGGTGCCGTTCGTGCCTAAATTGACAACGGCCCAGCCGTCCCCTTCCTGGCGGACTTCCACGTGATGGCGAGAGACGACGGCGCTATAGAGAACGACATGGTTATCGGCCGACCGGCCGATTTGGATGACCGATTCGGTCTCAAAGCTCCAGCTTTTGACTGGAATGGATTGATTGGGATGCAGTAGGGTCAGCGTAATCACATTGGCGAGGGTCAACGAACGTCACGAAAATGCGAAAATTGAGCTCGGGGCAGACTTCCCATCCCTACGGCTCGATCGTATTCATACACCTTAATCCTCCCGACGATCGTTCGACAATGGTGAATTCTAGGACGATGCGCCCCCAGACTGAAAAATAAAGGTGACGAGATCCCCTTTACCTAGGGCAATGCGATCGCCCGGTCTCAGGCGGTGGCGATTTCCGGTCGCCAGGGGCAAGTTGTTGATGTACGTGCCGTTAGAACTGCCCGTATCTTCAATGTACCAGGCATCGACTTCAGCGCGAATATCGGCGTGCACCCGCGAGACGATTTCCGAGTTGGGAAACCCCGAAACATCGATATCCGGGGGGACGCGATCGTTGGGTTTGCCGATGCGAATGACCGGACGAGTGCCGGAAAGTTCGATTTCGCGATCGGTCTGTACGTGCAGCAACATGGCGGTGGGTTGCTGGAGTTGGGTGGCAGTTCCCACTTTTGCCGCCGCTTCTGGGGCTTCGGCGATCGGATCCGGTGTCACCAGGGGATCGGGGGCCACGGGCGCAGCGACAGGTTGTTCGCCGTTGCTGCTTTCGGCGGCGGCCGGTGCGGCACTCAAACTTTGGCCGCACTGACCGCAAAACGTAGCATCGCTTTGCACCCCGGCCCCACAATGCGGACATTCCACCGTCGTCGGTAAAGGCGTGTAACAATTTTCGCACGCCTGTGCGCCGTCGGGGTTTTGGTGATTGCAATTGGGGCAAACGATCATTTTAGGTTTTAGGTATTAGGGATTAGGTTTTAGGTATTAGGGGTGAGGTCTGAGGTTCGAGGTGCGAGGTCTGAGGTTCGAGGTGCGAGGTCTGAGGTTCGAGGTGTGAGGTGCGAGGTGCGAGGTTCGAGGTTTGAGGTTTGAGATTGAATCTCCTTGTCCCCTTGTCCCCTTGTCCCCTTGTCTCCCCCTCTCCCCCTCTCCTTGTCACCCCTTCTCCACCTCAGCCCCAGCGGCCGCGTCCAGCAGCCACCAGAGCTCGCCCTCGAGGGGCTCGACGATCGCGGCCGGATAGGCATCGGTGTCGGGATCGGAAGAGAAGACATGGGAAAGCGCTTCTCGCTTGTTTTCACCAGCCACTAGGAAGATAACGCACTCGGCGAGGTTAATGGTAGGGACGCTGAGGGTGAGGCGGGGCTGGCCGTCTTTGTTGCCGACGGCGACGGCGCGATCGCACACTTGCACGGCTTCCGTATGGGGGAATAAAGACGCGGTATGGCCGTCGTCGCCCATGCCCAGTAAAATTAGATCGAAAACGGGAAAATCTTTCTCAGACAGCCCGAAAAACTGCCGTAAATGGGTTTCGTAGCTGTTCGCGTCGGTTTCTGGGTTGCCGGCCTGAGTGGGGAAGGGGTGAATGTTGGCTGCGGGAATGGGAACGCGATCGAGCCAAGCCAGCCTCGCCATGCGCTGGTTGCTATCCGGGTCGTCCGGGGGAACGTAGCGTTCGTCGCCCCAAAAAACGTGCAGTTTGTCCCAGGGCAAATCTTGTCCGGCCAGGGCTTCGTACAGGGGTTTGGGGGTACTGCCACCGGCCAGAACAATGGTGGCCCGATCGCGTTTTTCTAGGGTCGATCGCAACTTGGCCAGCACCAGTTCTAAGGCGCGATCGACCAGGGATTGTTTGTCAAATAGGACTTCAACAGTTCTCATTAGGTGTTAGTTAGGTGTTAGGTGTTAGGTATTAGGTTTTAGGGGTGAGGTACGAGGTTCGTAGGGGCGAACGCCGTTCGCCCTAAGTTTAAAGTATGAGGGTTGAGGTTCGAGGTCTGAGGTATGAGGTACGAGGTTCAAGGTGCGAGGTTTGAGGTTCGAGGTATGAGGTACGAGGTTCAAGGTGCGAGGTTTCAAGGATGAATATTGATTTCTCCTGTCTCCTTGTCCCCTTGTCCCCTTGTCTCCCCCTCTCCCCCTCTCCCCAAAAGGTGGCTAAAGACCCATCAATCATGCAGGCCCATGGCCGCGGCTACGGCTTCCAATTCGCCAGGGATACCGCGCTGGCAGGGGTTGTCGCTGCGGGCGATCGCGGTATCGGGGTCTTTGAGGCCGTTTCCGGTCAGCACGCAGACGATCGTCGCCCCCGTCGGTACTCGATCTTTGACTTTCAGCAACCCGGCTACTGAAGCCGCACTGGCCGGTTCGCAGAAGATGCCTTCGCGACCCAACAGCCGATAGGCGGCGATAATTTCGTCGTCGGTGACGGCTTGAATGTCACCTTGGCTAGCATCAGCGACCGCTAGGGCCCGTTGCCAGTTGGCCGGGTTGCCAATGCGAATGGCCGTGGCGATGGTTTCGGGACGATCGACCGGATGACCGAGTACGATGGGAGCCGCACCCGCCGCCTGGAATCCCATCATCCGGGGCAGGCGATCGCTGCGGCCTTCTTCAGCATACTGGCAAAATCCCATCCAATAGGCGGTGATGTTGCCTGCATTGCCGACGGGAATGCACAGCCAGTCTGGTGCGTCTCCTAGCACGTCCACAACCTCGAAGGCGGCGGTTTTCTGTCCCTCGAGGCGGTAGGGGTTGATGGAATTGACCAGCGTCACCGGATAGCGATCGGCCAACTGGCGGACGAGTTCTAAAGCGCGATCGAAATTCCCCTCGATCGCCAGCACTTCTGCCCCGTACAGCAAGGCCTGAGCCAGTTTCCCCTGGGCCACGTAGCCATCGGGGATAATCACAAAGGCCCTCATGCCACCGCGACCGGCGTAGGCCGCCGCCGAGGCCGAGGTGTTGCCCGTACTGGCACAGATGACGGCTTTGGATCCCTCTTCTTTGGCTTTGGAAATGGCCAGGGTCATGCCCCGATCCTTAAAACTCCCGGTGGGGTTGAGACCGTCGAACTTGACGAAAACTTCGACGCGCTTGCCCACGATCTCGGCAATGGAGGACACGGGAATTAGAGGCGTGTTGCCCTCTTTGAGGGTGATAATTTCTGTCGCGTCGCTGACGGGTAAGTAGCGACGATACGCCGCAATCAGTCCGGGCCAGTCGGAACTCGGGGCGGCGGCATTAGGGGTCAGGGAGGGAACGATGGGCAAAGTCGATGTCATTGGGAAGGATCGCGATCCGGGAACTCGATCTCCATTTTAAGGGTTTTGTTGCCAGTTCCCTCACAGCAGGTCGTATCAAGCTCCTCCAGAGGGCGATATACGGGCGCTGCGGGGCGCGATCGCGTTGCAGCGATCGCGTGATTTCGTCGTCGCAGACTGCGGTTCGCGTCAATTGTTACGATAAAAGTTAATTCCCCTTGGAGAGGGCAAAAATTACCCGCATTTCCATTTCCCAATCGAGTTGTAATTGCTCTCGAGCGCTACCCCCGTTAACCGCAATTTCCAGCCAGCCGTGACTGCCAATTAATGCGATCGCTTCTCCTGTTGCCGCACTGCTGTAAGTCGTGCCACTGGAAACGCGCGTTCCCGCCACTTCCACCGACCAATTTTGCCCCGCGATCGCATCTTGGGGAATATTCGCGATACAATTACCAAAGCGATCGATATACTGAATGCAGCCAACAATTTCTGACTCGCTGGTAACAGGTTCGGGAAGAGAAAACTGTACTAAGGTATCCGGATCGATCGCATTCCCAAGTTCCTTTAACGGCATTCCGGTTGCTAAACGGGCTCCCACTGGGGCAAAAATATCGCGACCGTGAAATGTGGTACTGGGGTTGGCAACTCGCCAAGCGTCGCGGTTTGTCAGTTCGATCGCCGCAACGGGACGCGATCGCGCCAAAACACCGGAAAAAATACCGTTATCCGGCCCCACCAAAAACTTGTTGTCGAGTTCGATCGCGATCGCCCGTCGTTGGCTACCCACACCCGGATCCACCACCGCCACAAATACCGTTTCCGGTGGGAAATATTCCCACGCACTCAACAAGCAAAACCAGGCGGCGGCTAAGTTTTGCGGGGGCAGATCGTGAGTCAGATCGATGACGGGGATACCCGCATCAACAGAGGCGATCGTCCCTTTCATCACCCCCACGTAACTATCGCGAGTACCGAAGTCGGTCAGTAAAGCAATGGGGCGCATTCGATTTTAGATTTTAGATTTTGGATTTTAGATTTTGCGGAAAGTTTGGGGAGACGAAAATCTACCAACGTCCCAAGGCAAATTGACCCCTCGGATAAATTCGGAGGCTTGGATGAGGGGTATTGGATCCGGTTTCGATCCATAGATGAATCTGGAGGCTTGGATCCAGATATTCTCGGTCATGGGCGGCGAGATCTGATACGCTTAATTTTACTAGCGATCGAGGAATAAAACAACGTGAAATTCGGTCAGTGGCTCGGACTCATCGTTCTTATCGCCTCCCTCTACGTTTTATGGGAAATTCGGCTGTTACTGCTACTCATCTTTACAGCGATCGTCTTTGCTACCGCCCTCAACGGCGTGACTCGCCGCTTGCAAAGTTTGGGGGTGCGGCGCAAACTCGCGGCTTTCACCACGTTGACATTCGCTGTTTTATTTAGCATTCTCTTTTTCGTCCTCATTGTCCCACCCTTTGTCGCTCAGTTCGAGAAACTTCTCGATCTCGTTCCTGCGGTTTTCTCCCGCATCGTGTTTGAAATCGACGGACTCGAAGAACGCTTACCCGGTTGGGTGACATTGCCGAGCATTAGTGAAATTATACCGCAATTGCAACCTGTGGGCACGGAGTTGATTAAAAACTTCTTTGCCTTCTTCTCTAACTCTTTGACGATCGCCGTGCAATTGCTATTCGTCTTGGTACTCACCTTGATGATGTTCGCTAACCCCAGTTCCTACCGTCGCGGTTTCATTCAGCTATTTCCGGCGTTCTATCGGCGACGAGTCGATGAAATTCTCACCGAGTGCGAAGTGGCGTTAGGAAACTGGCTGGCGGGAATTTGTATCAACTCTATTTTCATCGCCACTTTAAGCGGAGTTGGCTTGGCAGCCTTGGGGATCCAATTGGTACTCGCTCATGCGTTGATGGCGGGCGTGCTCAATTTTATCCCGAATATTGGCCCGGCGACAAGCGTTGTTTTTCCCATCATGGTAGCGGTACTCGATGCCCCTTGGAAAACCATCGCCGTGCTGATTTGGTATGGTATTATCCAGCAAGTCGAAAGCTATTGGCTGACCCCAACGGTGATGGCGAAACAGGTGTCGTTATTGCCTGCAATTACGTTAATGGCGCAGATTTTCTTTGCGACGGTGTTCGGTTTGTTGGGATTAATTCTGGCATTACCGCTTACGGTTGTGGCGAAAGTGTGGATTGAAGAAGCCTTATTTAAGGACATCCTCGATCGCTGGGGAGAAGAGGATCTCACCACCCAAACCACGATTGAAACTGTTCCCCCCATTCCCTCCATTCCCGAAAGTCTCCCGTCCCAAAGTCCCGAGATCGCACCGTCTCCAGACGATGGCGAAAGCAAGGAAAACTAATGTCGATCGCGCTACTGTTTCTCGTTATTTTTCTCATGGCTTGGCATCCCCAACAGATGGGAACTTTTGCGATCGCTGGATCCCTTGTCGCCATTGTTTTAGGGAATTTCGCTGGCGTTAATTTTCCCGACGTTTGGGGGATTTTAGGACAGACAACCCTCATCCTTCTGGCGTTCGTCCTCTTGTTTTTAGCCTTAGAAGAGATCGGGATCTTTTCGTATCTGGCGATCGCGATCGATCGCGCTGGAAAAAACTACAACCTGTCGCCGAAGCTGCTATTTTTGGCTGTAGTTCTGGCGGCGATCGTCCTATCTCCTATTTTAACCAACATCGGTGCAGTTTTGCTCCTCACTCCGGTGGCGTTGCAACTGGCGAAACGGCGCAAACTCGATCTAGTTCTGACCCTAGCATTGGCGATCGCCATTGGATTTCTAGCCGACTTTTGTAGCTTGCTGTTCCCTGGGAGTCAGTGGGTGAATAGCATCGTCACGCGGGCGTTCGGCATTCCCATCTGGCAGTATCTCATAACCTCCGTTCCCTTGCAAGTCGTCGCGACGGGTACGGGGATTTTTGCCCTAGTATTTTACTTTAGCGAGCAGGTGAGAACCTTTTCTCTGACCAATCCTGCTTTCGGTTTTGGTAAGAGCGAGAAAAAAACAGGAACCAACGCTTATACTAAAGTTATACTCTCGCGCTTGTTGCGTCAAGTCCCCTGGCAAATTATTGGCGTTCACTGCGGACTGTTTGTTTTGGCGACAGTCATTTGGAGCCTGGAAGGAAACGCGATCGCGACTTCTTTTCTCTCTCGCTTACCGGAATGGGGCACTTCTTTAGCGATCCTGGGTACGGGATTGTTTTCTACTGCGATCGCGGCAATTTCCAACAACTTACCAACGGTTTTACAGATCGCGATCGCCCTTCCCCAAATCGAATCACCCACCTACGAAGCGATGGTGTACGCGAATCTCATTGGCGGCGCGATCGGAGCCAAGCTGACTCCCATTGGCAGCATTTCTACCTTGCTGTGGCTGTTCGTTCTCCAGCGCTACCAACTGTCAATTACTTGGATGCAATACTGTCGCATTGCTATAATTTTAACATTGCCCGTTCTGCTGACAACATTGCTAGTGCTAACAGTTTGGCTACCCGTTTAACAATCTGCACGGAAATCCAACAATGTACAAAACCGACACTTCCTGAATGTCCAAAACCGACATTTCTCAAAAGTCGTCCCTGTTTTTGTTAGCCGATCGCGATCGACTCCTTTGTGGTAACATAGGGACTAGAGGGCTAGAAGGGAGTTTGCAAATTTTATGATAAATTTAGGACAAATTCTGATTGAAAAGAAAGATGCGATTCTCGATCGCTGGGTAGACTCCGTGCGTCAAGATGCCGAAATCAACAGTTCTAAAAAGCTCGCTTTCGAGGAAGTTCGGAACAACCTTCCCCATGTGATTGAAGAAATCGCCAAACTGCTTTCGCCGCACCATGAAGGCGATCTAGAGGTAGCCGAAGAAAGTGGATTGGAACACGGCTGCGTGCGAGCCAAACAGGGATACGATACAGGAGAAATGGTGCGCGAGTACCGACTGCTCAATAGCGTTCTCGTCGAGGAACTCGAAAGCGAACTCGTCTCTGGAACTGGCGCACAAGTGCTAGACGCAATGCGGACGATCGATAACACCCTCGATCGCGTTGTCTCCATGAGTCTCGACAGTTACCTACAGGCTCGCTTGCAAGAAATCGGGCAAATGGAGCGCCAATTAGTGCTCAACAATCGCGAGCTCAACCGCTTGGTGCGAGTGCATCAAAACAACTTATCCTATCTCGCGCACGAGTTAAAAGTACCTCTCAATTCCATTCTTGGTTTCTCGGATGTAATGTTGCGCCAACAGCGCCGGGAAATGATGTACGAAACAGCACCCATGCAACTCGAGTATCTCGAACGGGTGTTGCGTAACGGACGACATACGCTTAAAATTATTAACGACGCGCTCGAAATTTGCCGCTACAACGCTGGCGAACTGCAAGTCAAGCCCGAAGAGTTTGCCCCCAAAGAATCGATCCCGATATTCCTCCAAGAGACCTTAGAACCGCTAGCGCAACAGAAGGGATTGGATTTTTCTATTGATGTCGATCGCGCCCCCGATCGCGTCCGTACCGATCCCTTGCGCTTCCAACAAATTTTGACCAATTTGGTTAGCAATGCGATAAAATATACCAAAGAAGGGAAAATCGAACTCACCTGCTGGCAAGCAGATGATGCTAACTGGTCGCTGGCGGTTAATGATACCGGAATTGGCATCTCCCCAGCCGATCGCGATCGCATTTTCAAATCCTACGATCGCGTCGAAATTCAAAACGACTCCTTAGAAAGTACGGGGTTGGGGTTGGCGATCGTCACTCGCTTGTTAGATTTAATGCAAGGTCAAATTACCATCGAGTCAGAACTCGATCGGGGATCGACTTTTACGGTGACTTTACCCCTTGTTGTAGAGTCCGATGGATAAACTGAGGAAACCAAATGTCTCGCTTAGTTCGTAATTTCTTTCAAGTTCCTAGCAATTCGAGCGATCGCGAATGGTTCGAGACCCTTTTGACAGGCGATCGCGTCCGGATCGAACGCATCATCTCCACCGGACAAACGACACCAGCAGGGGAATGGTACGACCAAGAAACAGACGAATGGGTGATGTTAGTGCAAGGCGAAGCCGAGTTAACCTATGCAGACGGATCGGTGGTAAAATTAACATCGGGAGACTATATTTTTATTCCGGCCGGCGATCGTCACCGCGTCACCTATACGAGCAGCAATCTCCCTTGTCTTTGGTTAGCGGTGCATGGTAATCTGACCCTAGAAACATTTTCCACATCGTAGGGGCGATTCGCGAATCGCCCCTACATCATAACCTGTTGCACTAATATTGGAAAATGGTACAATACAAATCTACCGCGCTTGCCAAGTGCCATGATATCCCATCGGAATCACTTCCGGTAAGGCAAGTTTGCAGACAGGTTCTTCATCGAGACGATCGCGATCGTAAACCCAAACTTCGCTGGTGTGGCGATTGCCATCGTAAACTACAGTTAAGATCCAACCGCGATCGGGGTCGTATTTGTCCGGGGCGAAAATCGGCTCCATGGCGTAGCAGTTGGGATCTAAAACTGCCATCGTCGCCGTTTCCGTTTGGTAGTCGAAACAGACGATCGTACTCCACAAATCGCGATCGACCTCCGCACCGGGACGGAACCCCAGGAAGTAGGTATAACGCGATTCTAACCCCACTTCCAAAGGCGAAACCGTCGGAAATTCTCCGCAGACGGATAGCACCTCGTCCGCGTCTAGAATGCAAGCCGTTTTCGGATCGACGCGCAGTTTCCGCAACGTTCCCAACGCTGGAGTTTTGAGGTTCAGCAACCCCACCTCTTTGAGATATTGGTTGACACGAATATCGTCATAGCCGATAATATCCATAACCACATTGCCGTCCGCATCTTCATAGCCGTTACCCACGTGCCACAGATACAACGGATCGTTGAGTTCGCGACTGACAACGCGCAACGTATGGCGATCGACGACAATCACTTCCGCACCCATTTGAGGTTGCCAAGAAAACGCATCGCCGAAACTTTTACGATAGGTAGCCACCGCCATGGCATCGAGGCAAATCGGCGGTACGATAAAGACTAAATAGTTCGTCGTCAGGATAAAATCGTGGACGATCGGCAACCATTTTAACGGCAAGCTGGCTTTTTGTCGGACTTGTCCCGCGCGATCGCAGCGATAAATATTCAGTCCCGGTTGCAGTCCGTAATTGACTCCAAAGTTAAAAATTTCTCCCGTCACCGGATCGCGTTTGTAGTGACCCGCAAAGGCTTCGCCATCGCCGAGATTTCCGAGAGAATCTTCGCCTAAAGTCTCCAACGTATCGGGATCGAGACTGTAGGGATGTCCCTGATCCCACAAGGCTAAAGCGCGATCGTCTAAGGCTAAAACAGAGACGTTTGCTGGATTTTTCATCAGCTTGCGAAGCGACTGAAACGGTAGCGTTCCCGGCGGAGGAGTCATGCCAAAACTGCCCCGCGTGAAGGATCCCGATCGTTCGTCGGCTTCGTAGGTTTCAGTGCGAACAAATCGATAGGTGCCCGTCGCCCCGCGATCGCCAAACCGCACGCCCAATACCGCACCGTCGCCATCAAACCAGTGACCGACCCGCCGACTTCCGCGTTGCAAGCGGGCAGGCCCGTTACGGTACAAACAACCGCGCAAACCGATGGGAATGCGACCCGAAATAACCTCTAATGGGGTGGGGGCAAATTCGACTCCAGTCTGGCCGATCGCCTTCATCCAGGCTTTTTGCGGTTCGGCCTTGACGATGGCGCGATCGCGGTTATGATGGATAACGGTAGCGGTTGAAAACGTGGATGCAACCTGCTTCAACTGTGGCGCGATGGATTGAGTCATTACGGAGCGCTCTCCTGACAGAACAGCTTCAAAGAAAACGTCGCTCCCGCGAGTCGGGTGCGGTGTCTATTTCGCTATACTCGCAATGCCGTTTTAGATCGGGACTCAATCGGTAATTTCAGTGGATCTATCGAGTTCGTTTTTGCTGCATCAAGCTGATTCCTTGCTTCTGTACCGCAAGGTTCTATCAGATGACATCGGATGTCGGTTTCTTGACTTGCTGGAAGTTATCAACCGTAAAAACACGGAAGCGCGATCGATCTTAAACGCTTACACTGATTGGTTTTCAGCCTTAGCCCGTCAAAACTGCACTTGGCAAGGCTATCTAG
>CAKZKB010000501.1 GCA_937121005.1 uncultured cyanobacterium
TCGAAGTGTCGATCGTTCCGACAGTAATCGCATCGCCGAAAATATTGATATTTCTTTCCGGGGCAACGATCGACTGAGTTGTATCCATTGCAAACACACCACCACTGGCATTATCCGAGTTGGCAGTAAAGGTAATATCGCCACCGGGACTGGTAAAGTTAAGAGAGACTCCAGACGCGATTGTGATGTTGTTTGTCGCTTCTAAAATTACCGTTCCGGCTTGCATTTCCAAGACCGACGCATCGATTGTGATGTCGCCGCTTAAATCTCCAGCGAAAATGTCGGGCAGTTCCGCATCCACACCGGGGCTGCTAGCCACATTATCAATTAAAATATTGGCCGGATCGAACAGAATCGTTCCCGGATTGCCATTCGCTGCGCTGACATCAGCCAGACCGTGAAATACAAGGGAATCGAGGGCAGAAATTTCGATGAAACCGCCATTGCTAGGGCTATAAACATCCGAACCTCTGGCGGAAACTTGGCCGTAAAACTGATTGCTTTCGTTTGCCCAAATCGCAATGTTGCCACCGTTGCCATTTCCCAAGGTATCGGCACGAATAACAGAATCGCGATCGACAAAAACTTGCGAAGCCGTAGGCAAATTTCCTTGTCCGCGAAAGTCGCCACCAATGCGAATATCGCCGCCATTAATTCCCGATGCGTCAATGTTGGCGTTGGCAACTGCAACGCGATCGCCTAAAATTTCAACAGAACCGTAGGGGCGAACGGCGTTCGCCCGATCGGAAACATCAACCGTGCCCGAGACGATCGCATCTCCATTTTGCGGATCGAGGCGCATTCCCGAACCCGAAAGACTAACGGTTCCGTCAGCATTGGCGACAACCGTTCTCGCCGATCCGCGATCGCTTCTCCCTGTCAACAATTCTGGCAGCGATCGCGGCGCGATCGCGTTACCTCCAGTACCAATTTCCGATGGAGAATTAGCAAATTCTAAACTCAACAACCGACCCGGTTGAGAGAGACGAACGATATTTTCTCCCGGTACGGCAGCGATGGTAACATTACCACCAGGGGCGCGTAGGGTTCCCATATTCAGAACCGTACCGCCAAGTAAACCCAATTGCTGGCCGGGCTTGACAGCGAGATCGCCTTCGTTGATAATGATGCCAGAGGTAGCATTGCTGAAATTAAAGGCAATGGGATCGCCAACAAGTTGAGACCAATTGGTCTCATTTCCGAGATCGAACCCACCGTTCTCGAAGCCAATTCCTGTCGCAGTCGTCGCCATAAAGTCAGCGGGGACATTCAAACTGGCACTTTCCCCGAACACAATTCCGGCGGGGTTCATCAAAAATAGGTTGGCGTTGCTACCCGTAATGTCAATGGTTCCGTTGATGTAAGAGGCTTCCCCACCTACGATCCGACCTAAAATATTATTGATGTCGGGACCCGAAACAAAATTCGCAGTTTGTCCTTCATTAACATCGAAGCGATCGAAACTGTGAAACAAATTGTTACCATCGGCCGATCGTGTTCCCCCGCCAATGTCGATACGGTTCCCCGTCGGTGTCGCCGTCGTTCCCGTTCCCTCCATACTGGGAACGATCTGCGCCATTTCGGGAGGAGAAATCGGCGCAATTGCACCATCGACCGCGATCGATGGTATGGTTTCGATGGCAGGATACTCGGGTGGAAGATCGGCAATCGTCATAGCTGAAGATGCGCGAGCGTTAGCTGTAGTCTATATTACTATTCTGATAAAGTCGCCTCGATCCGGACTTTGGTTTGTGCGTTCGATCGCGACTACAAGGCGATCGCAGTTGCACTCAAGATTAGAAATTGCGAGCAATGGTGGAAAATACGTTAGAATAGGAAAACAACCGTAGATATTCGCAGACGAAACTTCGGGAAAAATACGGAGGCGATTTCCGTCATCGATAGATTTTCTGGCGTGGATGAGTGTGTAGTGCTAGCGAACCGCTTCTCCTATCCTTCTCGTCGATCGTTCGCGATCTTCACTCTCGATTGTAACACATTGGCATTCTCCATCCGCAGACATCATTTGCCAAGAAAACTTAAATATAATATTTCGCAAGCGAAAGTCGAATCGTAACATACTCTATCCCGAAAGGCGATCGCATCGAGTTTTGTTTGCTGCACTGAAATCTAGCTTTCCCTGCAAGGCTAGATGTCTCGTACTGCCAAAAATTCTCTCTGAAGGTAGAGGCTTTTGGGCGCAGGTGGAATTATTTTGAAGACAGTAAAATTTAGGAGTTCTGTCATGGACAAAGACGAAAAGGAAATTAGAACAATGAAGATAGGGCTAGGTATTCTGACTGCCGTATTCGCACTTGCTGTAGCCTTCTACGCTTACCTCGCCGTCACTTCTGAAGATTCGATGGAATCTCAGCACCGAAAACCGTATCTTGCCTTAACAGTTGGCAAGGTTTAATCTTTTTTACTCAAAGCAAAATATCTAAGAGGTTCTTTATGGACAAGAAAGATAAAAAAATCAAAACCCTACAAATTGTGCTCGCTTTTAGCATTGCTATGCTGGTGCTGGCCGGCATTACCCAGTTTTTTCGGGTTCGATATTTTGGCGACGACAGCAATTCGGATGAAGCGAAGCAACAAGGAACGTACTTCGTTCTAAATATCGGCGATCGCTAAGTTCTTGAGAAACGAGAAAGCGCCAAGTCGATACCCTGTAGGAGAAGTTCGGTTTTTCAAACAAGACTGAACTTCTCAATCTTGTAAATCTCAAATTTCTATCTCAAGATAGATCGCTTTTCTCGTTTGCAAAAATATCTTAAAGATAGCAGATTCATTGGTTTTCAGTCATGGACGAAAAAGACAAAAAGATACGAAATCTCTATATTGCACTTTTGGTTGTCTATCTTGCATTTATAGCTCTTTCGTCTGGATGGTTTAATTTTTTGTTTCGCGATCGCGGCAATGAAGAAGCTAGAGGACGAACAACGCACTTAGCTTTACCAATTGAAGCACTGTAAGTGGTTCGCAAGTCGTAAATGCGAGCCGCAAGTTAATACACAAAGTCTAGCTTCCCTGCTGAGGCTAGACTTCTCGCATTCTATATAAATTCTATCTCAAGGTAGAGCATTTTAAAACTTCAGACATTTATATTAAAAATGACGAGCTTATGAGGTCTTGACTATGGGCAAAAAAGGACGAGTTGCGCTTTTCCTCTTTATTGCTGCGGTGCTTTCCATCATTAGCTTTGCTGTCAGAAATGACAACGACTCAAATGAATCGCACGATCGCAGAGGCTACATTCTACTGGCAAGCGATAAAATCTAGAACAAGAGGATCGATTAGTCTGGTACAGAGAAACTTAGCTTCGATTTAAATTTTTTGAGTCCAAAAAATTTATACTAAACATAAAAACTTTAGGAGATTGATTGACCTTATGAAAGGAAAAAATAACAAATCACAGTTTCTGCTGATTTGTGCTGCTCTCATAGCAGTTTTTGCGGCCATCGCATTTGACTCTTCCGGTAATGATGACAACTCCAATGAATTGATACAGAAAGAAATCCGTTTCGCACTAGGCAGTTAAAAATGCTTGACACGAAAATATTACTTTAGAAAAATTTTGTGCAACTTCTTTCTAAAGATAGAGTATTTTAAAAGTTCATAAAGTTACAATAAAAATAATGAATTTAGGATAGCTTTTCATGGAAAATAAAGACACCAAAACACGCTTACTTCTTCTTGCTGGCCTCATAGCAGCTTTTATGTTACTTGGATTCGGGATTTTTGGAAGTAATAATGATTCAGACGAATCCAGACAGCAAAAAGTTCGGGTTGTGCTAAACAAGTAAAGTGGTTTTATGCAGTAAAACAATCTGCGACACTTAATATAAATTACTCGGCCTTAGAATTAAAAGCCGAGTTTTTGTTGTTTTCTGACTCACATAAAGAAGTTAAGCGGTATTTGTAAATTTCAAGATTGATTTTTATCTTGAATCTAGACTTATAGGAAGATAACTCTAGCTCGCTGAGAAAACTGGCTTCCGATCGGAAACCAGTTTCTGAGTTAAATTTTACAAAGGTTCTGCTTCCAACTAACCTTTTAAGTAACCTCCAACTCCACCAATTACTGCACCACCAACTGCACCAGCAGTAGTACCTAAGCCAGGGACAAGACTGCCAGCAGTTGCACCTGCTGCTGCACCGCCTACTGCGTTCGTCATAGCACTCCCAACTTTATCGCCGAAAGAACCACTCAGATCGAAACTGCCATCGACGATATCAAAGGGTTGTCCGATAACCATGAGAGTGTTTTCGTTGTCGAGAGATGGGACGAAAAATTCGCCGCGTTCGGCACGAGTCACTGCCGTATCCAAAACCGATAAACCCATTTCGGCAGTCGCATCTAGAGGTTGAGTAAATTGATAGCGGCTATAGTCCATTTCGCCGACATCGCCGACTTCCGTGCCTTCGGGAACCAAATCGGTTACGTCAATGTTAAAGAAATCGGTTTCGTCAAGCGTCTCTGTACTTTGACTCAAATCGGAAGAAATCAGGACACCAAAAGAATCCTCACCCTGAAAAGAGAATACGCCGGGAATGACGCTAGTATTTTCATAAGGCGTTCCTTCTGCATCTACAGCGTCGCTGTCGATGGCATCAGTTGGCGTAAAGGTTGCGCCACTAGGGAATGTAATCGCTTCTCCCGGATCCGCCATAACGCTGGAAATCAGGTCGGGAACCAGATCGACTTCGCCGCTTTCGGAGTCGAGACGGGCGCTATCGATGACAAATAGATCCTGACGGGATAAGATAGGATCGACATCGAAAAAGTCACTATCATCGAGAAGCGAAGTGGGGACATCTTCGAGGATAGCAATTTGTTCGCCTGTGCTGGCAACCGCGATCGCAGTGCGATTTTCGCCGATATCGACCAGGTTAATTTCCTCGAACGTCACGCCTTCGGGAAGGTGAACCTTATCGGTTGCATTCTCGAAGTCCGTAATAATGTCAACCCCTTCATCTTCGCTGAGGTTAAAAACATCATCTCCCGTGCCGCCAGTGAGGGTATCCGTGCCTTCCCCACCAGAAAGAACGTCATCGCCAGCATTGCCATAGATGTTGTCATCGCCGAGATCGCCTCGGAGATCGTCGCCACCCATACCGCCATCGATAAAGTCGTTTCCTTTACCGCCAAAGATGAGATCGCGATCGGCTCCACCATTGATGACATCTGCACCTTGGTTTCCATACAGACGATCGTTACCATCTGCGCCTAGAAGAATATCGTCACCTCCCATGGCGATGATAACATCATTTCCGTTTCTGGCAGCTAGATGTTCGGCTGTGTCAGTTGCCGTCATAAAGTCAACTGCACCGCGAATAAATTCGGGAGTCAGAGTGAGTCCTTCCATTGGAACCTTTACCTTTTATTTGAAGGTTGTATGAAGTTGGATATCTTTACGGTAAGTCGATATTTCTGGGGCTACCCCCCCCCGAAAGTTAGATTGTTACCTACGTCTAAAGATGTAAAAATGTTATAATTTCTGGCGACAAATAATTAAGCCTGAGTTAAACTGTTTGATAATCTATGAGATCTAAAATTGATACGACTGTTAACTCCATGAGTATTTCTCCCGCAACTCTCCCCACCACCGTCGATCGCCACCCGGCTGCCCGCGACATCTACGATCGCCTGCGTCCCGGACAACGACAAATGGCCGAGTGGAACGGGGGAGAACTGGCGGTGTCGGCGGTTCCGGGATCGGGGAAGTCTACGGGAATGGCCGCCGCCGCGGCCCTAGCTGTGGCGCGCCACAACCTCCACCCTCGCCGTCAGTTGGTGGTGGTGACATTCACGCGATCGGCCGCGGCGAGTTTAAAAGCCAAAATTCGCAACTATTTAAAAGAACTCTCCGTTCCTCCCGGTGGTTTCGTCGTCCACACCCTACACGGACTCGCCCTAAATATTGCCCAACGTCACCGAGAATTGTCGGGACTCAGTTGGGACAATTTGACAGTGGTTCCCCTCGATCGCAACCATCGTTTAATTCGGACTTGCGTGGAACGCTGGATCGTTTCTCATACGTCTGAATATCGCCAACTCATCGAAGGGGCGGGTTTTGATGGTGAAGAAACAGAACGCTTGCGCCGTCAGTCGGTTTTGAGAACTGATGTTTTACCCACTTTAACCGAAACGGCAATCCGCGAAGCCAAATCTTCCGGGTTGTCGCCGTCGGACTTGCGCGAGTTGGGGCGCAACCTCAAAGAAGGCTATCCTATTTTAAACATTGCCGCCGGACTGTACGATCGCTACGAAACCTTGCTGCGATCGCGGGATCTTGTCGATTACGACGACATGATTTTATCCGCTTTGCGCGTCTTAGAAAATGAAGACGTGCGTCGATTTTGGCAGCGACAGGTGTTTGGTGTCTTTGAAGACGAAGCCCAAGACTCTTCGCCGCTACAATCGCAACTCCTCAACATTCTAGCAGCCGACCCAGACGGTTTGCAACCCCCCAATTTAGTTCGCGTCGGCGATCCCAACCAAGCCATCAATTCTACCTTTACGCCTGCCGATCCGATTTATTTTCGCCGTTTTTGCGATCGCTGCCAACGCAACGGACATCTAGCGACCATCGATCGCGCCGGACGCAGTACGCAGGCGATTCTCGATGCGGCTAATTATGTGGTAGATTGGGTCAACCAAGGTTGGTACAATAAGGGTTTTAACGCCGACGAAGTGCCGTTTCGCAGGCAATACATCCAACCCGTTCTTCCAGGAGATCCGCAACCGGATGCCAACCCGGAACCCGAAGGCGGCGGCGTAGAACTGTATACCCCTGCGACCATTTACGACACCATTGAATTGCTGGGAAAATGCGCCGTCGAACTGCTAGAAAACCATCCCGATCGCGCGGCGGCGGTGTTAGTCCGCACCAACGATCGCGGGCGCATTGTCACTGAAGAATTAGAACGCTTGTACGGTCAGCGATTGAAAATTTACGACGTGGGACAAAGCGATCGTCGGTCTCGCATTCCGCAAGAAATTCTGGCCTTGATGCAGTTTATCGATCGTCCCCATTCTCCCGACAATTTAAAAGCCGCTTTAACGGTTTTAGTCGATCGCCAACTCATCCCCACGCAAGATTTAGATGCCCTCGCTAGCCTTCCCGAAACCTTTCTTTATCCCACTCCTTTAGAAGAATCTCCCTCTCCGGCGATCGTCACCGCGCGTCAAGTGTGTCGCAGTTTGCTACGCGCCCGTTTGGAGTTACCCTCGTTTCATTTAATCCCCTTTTTAGCCCTAACTTTAGATTACGATGCGGCCGAACTTGCCACTGCGGATAAATTGGGCGATCGCATTGCCATCCAAACCTCTGGCGATACCGCGATCGGGGCAATTTTAGCCACCTTAAATGACATTGCCCGCAACGAACGCTTCGACCCCGTTGAAACCGACAAACCCGAGTCCATTTACGCCCGTCCTGGTTGGCTGACCGTAATTACCATGCACAAAGCCAAAGGACTAGACTGGGATTATGTTTTCTTGCCCTTTCTGCACGAAAAAGACCTTCCAGGTAGTTTGTGGATTCCACCGCAAGTGCAATTTCTCGGCGATTTCTCGTTGGCAGAGGTGGCGCGATCTCAGATTCGTACAGCCGCCCGCGATCGTGAAATTCACTCTGTCTCCCCGGTGGCAACTGCGGATGAAAGTTGGCAGTCGGCCCAACAGTTAAAAATTGCGGAAGAATATCGCTTGTTCTACGTGGCAATGACGCGGGCGAAGCGGTTATTATGGTGTGCGGCGGCTCAAGATGCCCCCTTTACTTGGAACAAACCCGAAAACATTTCTCCGCGCGATCGCGCCCCGGTTTTGACTGCACTTATGCAGCGCTTTCCCCATTTATGTTGTTGATATTCTCGGAGGCGAAACGCTTATTTGGTAGACGTAGGATGACAGGTGTTGCATAAATGATGCTATCAGCTTTTTACCCGCAGGAGGTAAACTGCAAGGTATCGATCGCTGGACTTTGGATGCAATACAGTAATGGCAAATTTGGGTTTTCGGTACAAAATCGGTGCTGGCGAGATTTAAAGAAACAGTACGATGCGTTTTGCGATCGCGTCGGTTGGCGACAGGGAACCTGGTTGCCTTATAATAGTCTCATATTCGATACGAACGCACCCGAAGGACATCTTCCTACCTGGGGACGGCGAGGGCGTTTGTGGCCGTTGTTGGCATCGAAAATTAAAATTTGTGGAATATGATGAAACCTGACGAAGCCTATCTAACACCTGACGAAGCCTACCGAGAAGCCGAACGACGTATCGAAGTCGCCAGAGAAAATCAAGCAACAGAACTCGACCTCAGTATGATAAACTTGACCGAGGTTCCTGGCTCGATCGCTCAACTTTCTCAATTGCAAAAGCTCGATCTATTTGACAATAAAATTTCTCAATTGCCAGCAGCAATTGCCAAACTCTCTCATTTAGAAGCTCTCACTGTATCCTCTAACCAAATTGCAGAAATACCGGACGCAATTGCTCAGATCCCTCAACTATTATATCTCAGTCTTAACCATAACTGCATCGAGAAGATCTCGCCAGCAATCGCTCGATTGAGTCAACTAAAGTATTTAGATCTTAGTTACAATGAAATTGTAGATTTTCCAAATTTCATGGCCAACCTTTCAAAGATACAGAATTTATTTCTTGATGGTAATCAAATCGCAAGTTTTCCCGATTGTATAACCGAATTGTCTAACTTAGAAGTGCTGAATTTGTCTTTCAATTCGATTGAAGAAATTCCAGTAACGATCTCTAAGTTAACTCAATTGTCTTATTTGTTAATTGCCGGGAACGATCTCCAGGAAATTCCAGTAGAGATTGCTGGACTGCCCAATTTAAAACAGCTTGACATTTTTTATAACAACATTACTGAAGTACCCGACCAACTGAATCAATGTCAAAAACTTATGATTATTAACGTCAATCGACGGAAATTAAAGATGAGGAACGCTAAGATTTAACCCCGAAATTCAACCTTTCTGCAAGAGAAGTAACCATGCTCGACCCCTCACCGATCGCGTTTGCCAACTCGTCAGCCAAACAAAACAAGAGATCCCAGATGACAAATCTCAAGCTCGAGTGCTAGACTTGATTCAGACCATTTTAGCCTACAAGCTGCCCAACCTGAGCAAAAAGGAGCTAGAAGCCATGTTTGGAGTTGAAGATCTCAAAAAGGCTCGTTTCGTTCGCGAAATGCGAGAAGAGATGAAAGAAGAAGTTAAACAGGAAGTCAAAGAAGAGGTCAAACAGGAAGTCAAAGAAGAGGTCAAGCAGGAAGTCAAAGAAGAGGTCAAACAGGAAACAGAACTGGAAACCAAACTCAAAACCGTTCCTCGGATGTTACAGCGAGGATTTTCGGTTGAGGATATTGCCGATATTTTAGACTTGGATATCGATCGCGTTCGAGAAGCTGCGCGATCGTCCGATTCTTAACCTCTGGTGCGGCACTTCCCAAATGGTCTCGCTTCCGGTATCATTAAAATTATTACCCAATATCGATACCTGCGCCCATGTCGATCGCCATCGACTTCGGAACCAGCAACACCGTCGTCGCCCGCCAAAACCCCGTCACTCAGGAACCGGAAACCTTGAAACTACCGGGGTTGTCTGTCGTCCAAGCCCAAAACCCACCTCTGATTCCCAGTTTAGTGTATGTCGAAGATGCCGCGTCGGGCAACATTATTGCCGGACAGTCGGTACGCGATCGCGGCTTGGATCTCAAAGGCGACGATCGCTTCTTTCGCAGTTTCAAACGCGGGATCGGTACGGACGTACAAGGATTTTTACCCGAACTCGACGGGCGAAATATTACCTTTGAAAGCGTGGGAAGCTGGTTTTTAACGCAGATAATCGAGTCGGTTCGCGCCGTTCCTCTACCTACAGACTCGCTGATTCTCACTGTCCCCGTAGACAGTTTTGAAGCCTACCGTCACTGGTTGGGAAGTGTTTGCCAATCGTTACAAGTTGAAAAAGTTCGCATGGTAGACGAACCGACGGCGGCGGCGTTGGGGTACGGTTTGGCCGATCGCGAATTGCTGCTGGTTGTTGACTTTGGCGGCGGTACGTTGGATCTCTCTCTAGTGCGTTTGGATGCTGCAAAAACGAACAAAAAACCGCTCGGATTTATTCTCAAATGGGGCGAGAAATCCTTCGCAGAACAGTCGGGACAGCAGCCGAAAGTGGCTCGCGTGTTAGCGAAAGCGGGACGAAATTTAGGCGGTGCGGATATCGATAACTGGGTGTTAGACTATTTTAGCGATCGCGATAATCTTCCCAAAACATCGCTAACTCTGCGAATGGCAGAACGACTGAAAATTGCCCTCTCGCTACAAAAAAGTGCCAGCGAGGTGTATTTTAACGACGAAACCTTCGACAGCTACGAATTGCAACTCGATCGCGATCGCTTTGAAGAAATTTTGCGCGATCGCGGTTTTTTCGATACCCTAGATGCCGCCATGCAGCAGGTGTTACAACAAGCACGACGACAAGGAATTGAAGCTAGCGAGATCGACAGCGCGATCCTCGTTGGCGGTACGGTACAAATTCCCGCCGTGCAAACTTGGATAAAACAGTATTTCGATGCTGCTAAAATCCGCAGCGATCGTCCCTTTGAAGCGATCGCGCGTGGCGCGTTGCAACTCGACGATCGCCTAGAAATTAAAGACTTTCTCTATCACGGTTACGGTATTCGCTATTGGGATCGCCGCCAAAACCAACACAATTGGCATCCCATCGTCCAACCCGGACAACCTTACCCCAGCAGCGAACCCATCGAATTGACCCTAGGGGCATCTGCGGACAACCAACCCAGTATAGAATTGATCGTGGGAGGGTTAGGCGACGCGACGGGAGGTACGGAAGTGTTCTTTGACGGCGATCGCTTGGTGACGCGACAAGTGGGGGGAACTGCTAGCGTCAAACCCCTCAACGATCGCGATGGGGCCAGGAGTATCGCCAAATTGGATCCTCCCGGACATCCCGGAAACGATCGGATAAAAGTACGGTTTCGGATTGACAAAGAGCGGTTTTTGCGAGTAACAGTCGAAGATTTGCTAGCACTACAAACCCTTATCGACGATCGTCCCGTCGTCCAACTCGGCTAAATTATAAAGTTTTGTAACAAATGCCGTCATTTGCCGTAAAAAAAGGGATTTTTCACAGATAGAAGAATAGATGCACAAATTGAGAGGTCGATATGACTTCGTTCCGCTTCTGTTCTTTGCGCCGCCAGATCGAATATCGGACTGCGGAAGGTTCGAGTCTGTCTTTTCCGTATCAAACGTTACTGACAGTTGAATCTCCCACACCGCGCCGATCGCGATCGCTGTCTTCGCGCCAGACAAAATTGCTGTGCGACGAACTGCGGAAATATCCCCGTCGCACCCTCAAAACTCCCGATTGCTAGTTTACCATCGCCGCGAACTTGGCC
>CAKZKB010000502.1 GCA_937121005.1 uncultured cyanobacterium
CGGTTTCCTTAGACGCGATCGCGTTTGAAATTTCTCTAGCCGATCTGTATAATAAAGTAGACTTTTCCGACAGTGAGGTATAAAATGGTAACGCAAGCGATCGCTCCTAAAACCTACAGCATCGAAGAGTATTTAGCGCGGGAAAAAACAGCTACGCAGCGCCACGAATATATTGATGGAGAAATTGTCCCCATGCCCGGTGGAATGCCTAACCACAACAGAATATTAAGGAATCTCTGTACGTTTCTTAACTTTTCCCTGATCCAAGAACCCTACGAACTCTTTGTTGCTGACCAACAATTGTGGATTCCCGATCGCAAAATTTATACCTATCCCGACATCTTTATCGTTCGCGAACCCATTCAATTTCAAGAAGGTCGCAAACATATCCTTGTTAACCCCATCGTCATTGTCGAAGTGCTGTCCAAATCGACTCGCGGTTACGACAAAGACGAAAAATTTGCGGCCTATCGCACCATTCCCAGTTTTGTTGAATATATTCTCGTCGAACAAGACAAACCTCGCGTCGAACAGCATACTAAAGTTGCCGAAGGTTGGTTGATGCGCGAGTATTCGGGATTGGAAGCGACGGTTTCTCTAGACGCGATCGCGTTTGAAATTTCTCTAACCGACCTGTATAATAAAGTAGACTTTTCCGATAGTGAGGTATAAAATGGTATTGTGGAGGCAGAGCCTCCAGAGTCCGTTGCGCCCTAGATGAACGCAACGAGGATTCATCTGTGGTTATTGGCGAGAAATGCTGGCGAACCGTAACAATTGCTGTCCGGGGGTGAGTTGAACTCCGGTAATGTCCGCCCCGGCAAAAGCATAATCTCGGCTTTGCCAGAGGGGAATGTAGGGAACATTTTCGGCAACGACTTCTTGCAGTCGGTAGAGGATTTGCTTGCGAACCTCTGGGTTGGATTCGCGACGCTGGCGATCGACCAGTTCGTTAACGCGATCGCTGTAGAAAAAAGAGCCATGAATTTGGGTTTCGCCTTCAATACATCCGGTGTCTTCCGAACCGTCGGCGCAGTCGAGAAAGGGTTTGATATAGTTATCGACATCAAAAAAGTCTGCATACCAATCGAGCATAAAAATGGGATAGACACCGCGATCGAGAAATCCGTAAGCAGTGGTGGCTTCTACCGCATGGGGTTCGATATCGATGATTCCGTCTAAGTCGCGCTCGATTTGCGCTTCGATAACCGTTGCCCCCAAACGGCGATCTGCCGAACCGGAAGGATACCAAATTTCGATGGTGGCGGGATTGTCAACCGAAAAACCTGCTTCCTTTAACAGGGATTTAGCCATGTCAAGATTGGCATCGCCGTACTGTTTTTGAAATACGGGTTCGTAAACTTCAAAGGCTTTGGGGATGAGGCTGTAAAGCGGTTCGGCTTGACCGTAAAAAACGCGATCGTCGATTAAGTTGCGATCGATGGCACTGGCTAAGGCTTGGCGCACTTTTAGGCGATCGAGGGGTGGTTGTTTGGAATTCAACACCATATAATTGATGACGTTGCTATCAGCAGAAATGACACTCCAGCCGAACTCGGGCGCGAGTTTTTCTAAACTCTGAGTCTGATCGCTATCGAGGGAGTGATAGGCAACGTCGATCGCGGCCGATCGAAAGGCATTATACAAGTTAGCCGAACTAGAAAAGCGCTGCAAGTCGATACCCGAATTGTCCGGTTTGTCTCCCCAATAGCGATCGAACACTTCTAGAGTAATGGCATCGTTACCAAAGTTCACCAAACGATACGGCCCCGTCCCCACAAAGACATCGGGTTTAAAGTTGCCTTCAGCAATGGTATAATATTCTGGCGAAACAGCGCACAATCCCGGATAGGCGAGCACCGAAACAAAAGGAGAAAAGGGACGATTTAAGGTTATCGTTAGTTCGTATTCGCCAGTGGCTTCGATGTTCTGGATAAAGTCAGCTATCAGAAAAGACGGGCCACCTTTACTCTCAATAAATCGCCGTAACGAAAATACCATCGCCTCGGCATTAAAAGGCGTACCGTCGTGAAAAACGACACCTTGACGCAAGGGAATGGTATATGTTAAATTATCGGTGCTTATCGTTGGCAGTTCCGTCGCCAGTTGGGGGACAATTTCGCCCGTTTCGGCATCGTAACTGTAGAGACGATCGCTTAAATTGTAGATAATCAAATTCGAGGCAATATCGTAAGCATCAGCCGGATCCAGGGTGCGAATTTTTAGCGTCGTGCCAATGCGAACGCGATCGCTTGCTTGCGTCGTCGGTAGGGATCCCGTACAACTGACAGCCAGAAGACAGAACAAACAAAACAGTCCTAAAAATTGTAACAGCGATCGCCAGCGTCGTCCCATTGTTCGATTGAGTTCGTTCGATGTCGCGTAACCATTCCAGTATCTTAGCATAAACTGGTCTAAGAACCCGGTTTCTTCTCAAAACTGAATCCTGCTGGCTTTGGCTTATATGAAAATTAATGCTACAATTTGATACGCTCGGGCGGGCGAAGCATTCGCCCTGTTTAGTTATCGGTAGAACCGTTCGTTAATTTGTGCGAATGCTTAGCCCCTACATATTACAATCTAAATTTTTAACTTTTAACTTTTAACTAGAGCGCAGCGATCCCATGTTACCACGTCCCCACGCCACTTTGATTTTAGCTACTAGCGCCGATGGCAAAATTGCCGACGATCGCCGCAGGCGCGAAACCCTGGGTTCTCGGCGCGACTTCGCCCACCTCCAAGAACAAATCGCCCTTGCTGATGGTATCATTTTTGGGGCGCAAACGCTGCGAACTTGGAGACTTTCCCTAACTGTCAGCGATCCGCAACTGTTAAGCGATCGCGCGGCGCGGGGACAGTCGTCGCAACCCGTACATATCGTCTGTACGCGATCGGGAGATTTGGATGAGAACATGAAGTTTTTTCGCCAACCTATCGATCGCTGGTTGCTGACAACAGAAACCGGGGCAAAATCTTGGCAGGGACGATCGCACTTCGATCGCATTATAACACCTGAAACGCCGACTGGAGCGATCGATTTTCCCGCCGCATTCGCACAACTGGCGCAGTTGGGGATCGATCGCCTTGCAGTGACGGGAGGTGGAACTTTGGCGGCGACACTGTTTCGCGTCGGGTTAATTGACGAAGTTTGGTTAACGCTTTGTCCCCTAATTGTTGGCGGTACAAATGCGCCGACTGCGGTTGATGGAGTCAGTTTCGATGGTGATTTGCGCCCTCAGTTAGACGTACTCCAATTGTTCTCAGTCGGAAACGAAATTTTCATCCGCTACCGCGTCCGCAAAACTTGAGGGGAGGAAAAAACCAGGGTAAGGATTCAGGTATGCTATGGTAAACGGGTCTAGAAACCCGGTTTTTCGCTTATAGCCAGACACAATCCGGTTTCTCCTTTCAAAAACCGGGTTTGGTGCGTACTACCTGAATGTTTACAAAACCGGGTTTGGAACGATCGCGTTTGTTGCAGTTCGAGAGCAAGATGCTCCCATCACCAAACCGAATCTGAGATGATATTACTATAATCTCCGTGTAGGGGCAAACGGCGTTTGCCCAATCCGAAGTGTAACGCTATTTTCGGAAAATGATATACAACGTAGGTATTCGGGTTACACAAGCAACCCGGTTTCTGAAACGAAAAAGGCGATCGCGTTGAGATAGGGAAGCGATCGCCCCGATAAAATTACTGGTTTTCGCCTTGAAAATAGGCAACAGTACCGATGGTAGAAGCGGCGATCCAGCCTAAAATCAGAACAGCGACAGTGATGGATAACATAGTAAACTCCTTGCTTGGTTAAAATGTGTTGATTCAATGTGTTATGGACGGGAGAAATTACTGGTTTTCACCTTGAAAATAGGCAACAGTACCGATGGTGGAAGCGGCAATCCAGCCTAGAATCAGAACAGCGACAGTGATGGATAACATAACAAACTCCTTGCTTGGTTGCGGTGTATTGACTCAATGCGTTATGGAAGGGAGAAATTACTGACCTTCGCCTTGGAAGTAGGCGACAGTACCAATGGTGGAAGCAGCGATCCAACCTAAAATCAGAACAGCGACGGTGATAGATAACATAACAAACTCCTTGCTTGGTTGCGGTGTATCGACTCAATGTGTTATGG
>CAKZKB010000503.1 GCA_937121005.1 uncultured cyanobacterium
TAATCCGAGAAATAATATTGTCGATGCTGACTGCATTGTTAAAAAAGGCAGCGCTACCTGTAGGGACATCGAAGCGATCGAAGCTATGGAAGAGGTTTGCCCCCGCAGGGGTTCCCCCCTCAATGAAAAAGGTGTTGTCTCTCGGTACAACAACGGAATTTGCAGGCAGAGTTCCATCCGGGACGATTTGCGCGTTCGCGGACAATGGCAGACCGATAACGAACGGTAGCCAGAAGCCGATTTTTTGTGCCGACATTGTTAGTTTCCCCATAAGTATTCAGGTTCAGGATCGAGATCCCCCCTAACCCCCTTACTAAGAAAGGGAAATCCTTACAGCCACGTTCGCTCTTACCGAAATGCTTAGGGTTTCCCATTTTCGAGGGCGATAGGCGGATCTCTGCGACCAGTGCCAATCTTATCTTCAATAGTTTAGCACCTGTATCCGGGCTGCGATCGCGATCGCGTTTTACCTGTTTCTTTTCCAAATAGAGTCCGTCCGAAATCTCAACCAGGGTCAAGGGGACAAAACCTGTCGGGATTGGCAATTTTGCTGTTAGCAATATCCGTATTTATACGGAGAAACAAGCGAGGTTGTCAGGGAGAAATTACCCGATCGCACCGATAGCTTCCGACCGATTTAATGAAAACTTAGCGAAATTTTTACACCTGCTTCACACAGATAGATAGACACATCCCGCATCGTTCTCCCTGCCAAGGTTTCACTACGACTGTTTGAAGCAATTGACAAAAAAACTTAACAAAGGGGTGACGATCGCAAAAATGTCGAATATAATGGCGGGTACAAACACCGATAGCCTGGGTGACATCCATGAATCTCTCTCAAGACCTCAAACAAATCGAACTGACCGTTGCCAAGCTGATTGCCAAAGCCTGGTCGGATGCCAGCTTTAAGACGCGGTTAATTCACAATACAACCGAAGTGTTGCGCGAAGCTGGCTTGCAAATTGAAGCCGTCGTCAACACTAACAAAGCGGCTGCACCGGGTTTGCAGTTGGCAGCCAATGGTGGATATGAAATTGCTTTGTCTGCGGCTCCTGATAATTTTTGTGATGAGAAGCTGAACTCGAAAAGCGAGGCTCCTTTTTGTGGATGTTGGCAATGAGAAGCTAAACTCGAAAAGTGAGGTTTTCTTTGATATTCTGACATTCGGAGCATTCTTCTCGTGCTCGTTAATATTGAATATGAGCGATCGCGCTTCCTGGACAAATTTCCACGCCCGATCGCATAAAGCCTGACGATCGTCCCTTACCGCTTAGGGTGCGATCGCTTTTTCTTGCCTAAACATCTCATCCTACACCGAAGGCCAACGATCGCCCGTTTCCGGTTCCACGTCGGGGACTTTCGCCAAGACCGCATCGTAGCGATCGCGATCGCCTTTTTCCGCTCGTTCTTGTAAATAACTATAACTTCTCGCCGTAACGCGATCGCGTTGTGCGGCAAACTCGAGGCAAGCCAGAATATCCTCTTTCGTCAGGTAAGGAAAATCCTGGAGAATTTCCTCTTGTGTCATCCCGGACGCTAGATATTCTAAAACATCGTCAACCGCGATCCGCATCCCACGAATACAGGGTTTGCCGCCGCGTTTGCCCGGTTCGATCGTGACAATCTCCTTGTATCCCATTGCAGTATCCCCCTTTAGCCAAATATCGTAACACAAATCGAGCAAGCCGTCACAGCCCTAGCGATCGTCCGGTTCCGGTTCTACGTCGGGGACTTTCGCCAATCTATCATACCACGCGATAGGCAAAATTCAGCGTTGCCCACACCTGGGTATCTAACGTATAAACATCGCCCGCCACCCCGGCCGTCTCGGCGGCTTCGCGACTGGCAGCATTCAGGTCTTCTAATAGCGATCGCGCCACTTTGAGCGGATCGGAGATCACTTGTAGGGTTTTGGCATCCCGAGGCGATCGCAAGATCGATTTTAACGCCTCGCGGGTTTTTTCTAGAGGACTCGTACAGCAGGTGAGACGCACTCGCGCCAACCCGGTGGCCCCGCCTACTTCCCAACCTTTGATATCGGGATCGAGAGGCAAATTGAGGGTTTCTCCGGCCGCGATCGCCCGCCCCCCGGCTTCGCTAAACGGAAAAAAGGCCACGGGATGGCCGCTGCTATCGATGCCCGACAGCATAAAATACAAGGGACGATCGCCGCCATTGACAATTTGATAGCGCACGCGCGATCCGGCCGCAATGGTGACGACTCCGGGTTCGAGTTCGCTGGCCGTTGGCGCTTCACCAGACACCGCGCGATCGCCGCCTCGGGCAATTTTTTGGCTCAAAATCCGGTTTTCCGGCTCCACTTGCACCAGGGTCGATCGCACTTGCAGCCGCGAAGATCCTTCGTTTTCCGTCAGTCCCACCAATTTTGTGGCTTGTAAGGTTTCCAGTTGGGGGGTGAGGCGTTGCACGGACTTTTTAATCGCTTCCTCGGCCATGGAAATGCTGTTGGGGATGGGTTCTTGGCCGACGGTAAACAAGCCGTAACTGCTGCCATCCGAGGCCGGTAAGTCGTCTGACATTTGCGCCAGGGTCGATCGGCCCACGCGCCCGAACAGACAGTCGGCCGGTTCCCCCACCGCCACAGAAGCCACTTGGCGGATCGTGGAGAAGGCGCTGGTGGCATCCACCCGTTCGATGCGTTCTAAATCCCCATCGAGGGCCACGGTCAGTCCCAAATTGCGCGGGACGGCCCGGATGGCTTCGCGGACGCGCATTCCCCTGTCGATGGGGGCCGGTTCGGCCCCGTCGTCGATGCGGGCCTTGGCAGTCAAGCCTTCGCGGGAGACGACGTGCAAGCCGATCGGATCGCGATCGCTCAATTCTACCTTGAAGACCGTATCGACAGCGCAGTATTCCAACACGGCGGCGGGCAACCCGGCTAGCCACAGGCTGGCGCTTTTGCCCCCTTCTTCCACTGAGACGATCGCCCCTTCGGCACTGTCGGGGGCAGAGGAGAGTAACAAACCGGACAGGGAAGCCAGATCGACGGCGCGATCGCACTCCCCCAAAGAATTCTGGCACAGTTGGGGTCGCTGTTCGCCGCCGGCCAGTTCTTCGACGTTGCACGAGGCTTGTTTGAAGGCAAACCGTAGGGTTGTGGCCGGGTTAGACTGCCACAAGTGTTGGGTAAAGGCGTAGGTAAAGGCTCCCGCACTGAAACCGCGTCGGGGCACTTCGGCGGCCAGTTGGGTGTCGCCGGCCGCGGTCAGTACCGTTCCCGGTAACTTGTTGCTTTTGCGGGCTTGGCGCAGTTCTTTTTGGAAGGCGAGTTCGGCTTCTGAAGGTTTGCCGAGGGTGGGTTGGGGACGCGATCGCACCCGCAAGTTGCCCAACCAAGACGTACCGGGGTAGAGATAGCTGGTATCGAGGACGGCCAGTACCTTGTCTGTAGACAGCGATCGCAGCAACAATGCAAGCGTGGGGACGAGCAAATCGTTGACCGTTGACTCGTCTTCGGCCGAGAGCACCCCATCGACAGGAACGAGACTATTTTGGGCCGTTTCGAGCTCGCTCGATCGCGTCCGGGATCCGTAACCGCTAAAGTGAAACACCACCACGTCGCCACTTTTGGCTTGCTGTTGCAGGTGTTCGACAAACGCATATTCGATTTGCTCTCGCGTCGCCGCTTCGTCGGTGAGGGTGACGATATCCGCCGGATCGAAACCAAACCGCCCCACCAGGAGTTCTTTTTGCAAGCGCACGTCGGTGGCGCAGCCTTGCAGCGTGGCTCCTCCGGGGCCGGTGGCCACTTCCGGGTAGCGATCGATGCCCACCAGCAAGGCCAGTTTGCGCCTCGTCGGTTCGGCCAGCACTCGGCCAGCGCCATCGAACCGGGTTAAGAGCGCGTCGCTCGCCCCCAGCGCCGCGATCGCCGCACCCAATCGTTCTAAAAATCCCCTACGGTTGAATCCCATTTGTCCGCTCTCGTCCGCATCTCTCCCTTACTGTAACGCGATCGTCCCCCTGCGGATA
>CAKZKB010000504.1 GCA_937121005.1 uncultured cyanobacterium
AAATTGTCCCCGGCATCAGCGCTTTCCAAGCCGCAGCCGCAAAATTGCAAGTGGAACTTACCGTTCCAGAATTGGTGCAAACCATTATTCTAACCCGCACGAGCGGTCGCGCCTCCCAAGTTCCAGAAGCTGAAGAACTTTCCTCTTTAGCCGCTCACAAAGCCAGTTTGTGCTTGTATTTAGCGGCACGTTTTGTAGAAGAATCGCAAGCCAAACTTCTGCAACATTACACCCCAGAAACCCCCGTTGCCATCTGCTATCGTATTGGCTGGCCCGATGAGAAAATTTGGGTCGTGCCGTTAGAAAAAATGGCGCAGGTGTCGCAGCAAGAAAATCTCATTCGCACGGTTTTATATGTGATTAGTCCGGCGCTAGCAGCAACGGGAACGACTCGATCGCGCCTTTACCATCCCGAACATCGCCATTTATTTCGAGGCGGCGATCGCTAAACATTGACAAGATTGCGCGATCGTGTACCATTATGCTAATCGACTGCGTGTAGGAGTGTAGCGACATGAGTTCTCTGTCCGAATTTCTCAATATTTACGGTCTCGATATTGCCGTCGATCGCGCTGCTTCGGGTAGCGATCCCAGCGCGATCGCCGATGCGGTTTCCCAATTTCGCACTGACTTAGGTGGCGACAACAACGGTGGCGAGCCCCTATCGTTCGACGATGGATTTCGATCGATTAATTGGGACGGAATTCCTCCAGGTGCGGTCGATCGCGATCCGGCGACAACGGATCTTTTTCTCCCTGCTGATTTCTTTAACGCTAATGTTTCTCCTCGCGCCCGAGGGATTACATTTCTTAACTTTCAAGACTTTGTTGATTTTGAAGACGGACAGTTGCGAGTCAGTGCAGCCAGTACCGATCCGCCAACCGAAACAGGTGTGAATCCCATTGTCGAATTTGGTGGCATCAATGCCAACTATCCGGGAGAATTTCACCCCTTTAGTGCGGAACGATTGTTCGCGATCGACGGCAATGTTGTCGATATTTTCTTCTTCGCCCCCGGTACGACAACGCCAGCCAGTGTCGATGCCTTCGGTGCAGTTTTTAGCGATGTCGATTTACCCAATACCACCGAACTGCGTCTGTTTGGAATTAACGGCGAACTCCTGCATCAAGACTTTATCCAACCGAGCGACAAAGGGCTATCTTTTCAAGGCGTAACCCTACCCGAAGGACAAGAAATTGTCCGCGCTCAGTTAGTGTTAGGAAATGCCGCATTCGGAACGCCAGATAATCCAGCTGCGGGGGCTGATGTTGTAGTTCTCGATGACCTGATTTATAGCGAACCGCAAGCGGTGACAACTGCGCCTGTCGATCGCGTAGGAAATACCCTAGCCACAGCTTTACCGATTGGTGTTTTATCCTCCCCCCAAAGTTTTAGCGACTTTGTGGGAACGGTCGATCGCCGGGATTTATATCGGTTTAGTGTCGATGCACCGAGCCGTTTTAATGCCAGTTTAACCAACTTTAATGCCGATTTAGATCTAGCATTGGTGCAGGATCTCAATACCAACGGCGAACTCGATCCTGGTGAAGAAATTATCTTTTCT
Source organism: uncultured cyanobacterium (assembly GCA_937121005.1). GTDB lineage: Bacteria > Cyanobacteriota > Cyanobacteriia > Cyanobacteriales > Geitlerinemataceae > CAKZKB01. The sequence goes on from CAKZKB010000504.1 coordinate 1,565, forward strand.
GACAACTTAGCTGCCGAAGATGAAGCGATCGACGTTCAACTGGCAGCCGGAGAATATTTTGTCGAAGTTGTCTCCTTTTTAGGCAGTTCCGAATACGATCTCGCTTTCTCAGCCACTCCCGGAGGGACGATCCCACCGGATGGCGCGGGGAACGATTTGGCAACCGCAGCCAATGTCGATTTACTGACTGGAATGCCGACAACCGTTCGCGATACGATCGGTGCGTTCGATGCTGATGATTTTTATCGCTTCAATTTAGCAACTCCCGCAAATGTGACTCTGGTACTCGATGGTTTCACCGCCGATACCGATATTCAATTGGTTCGCGATTTTAACAACAATGGAATTGTCGAACCGACCGAAATTCTCGCCTTTTCCGATGCAGCCGGATTGGAACCCGAACGCATTGAAATGACGATCGATCCGGGAGAATACTTTGCCAATGTGATTCCGTTTGGCGGCGATACCGAGTATTCACTGACAATAACGGCGGTTTAATTGGGGGCAAGTGGAGGCGATCGCGCAGATCGGTAAAATCTCGGAGCTATAATAGGGGACAATCGGTCGTTCGTCTTGAGGGAGACACTCCTCTCCCTCGTACCAGACGGCGATCGGTGTTGCTCCCCTGACCTCTTCCAATTGCTGATGAAACCCCTACTCCACCGGGTTCGCACGTTCCATCAACTTCCCCTGCGCGTCGTCCTCGTCGTACCGTTTTTAGTCCAAATTTTTGTCGCTGTCGGCGTGACGGGGTGGCTGTCGGTTCGCAACGGCCGCGAAGCCGTGCGAACCACTGTCGCTCAACTCGGCAGTACCGCCACCGATCGGATTATCGATCGCGTTCGCCATCATCTCTACGAAGCGCACCACATCCACAAAATCAATGCGGCTGCCATCGAGAACGGAATTTTGGACTTGGAAAATTTTGCCGATGTCGAAGCCAATTTTCGCTCGCAAGTTCGCATCAACGAAAATATTGATTACTTGTTTTTTGCCAACGAAGACGGACATTTTATCGGCGTACAGAGGTATCCTGACGGCCGGGAAGTGGTTAAATTTCGCGATGCCAATACCGCACCGGAACGATGGATTTATTTACTCGATGAAAATGGCGATCGTGTCGAACAACTCAAGCAGCACGAGTACGATCCTCGCACTCGTCCTTGGTATGCAACTGCAAAACTATCCGGTCGTCCTTCCTGGAGCGATGTCTACGCTTCAGCCGATCTAGATGTATTGCAAATTACCCCCGTACATCCAGTTTACAACGAAGCAGGAGAATTGCAAGGGGTACTCGCTGCCAATTTACTGCTCTCGCAAATCGGGGATTTTTTAGAGGAGTTAAGTTTGAGTCCGACCGGACAAGCCTTTATCGTGGAACCATCGGGAGAATTAATTGCCAGTTCCGAACCGGAAGTCTATGCGATCGGCAGTGGTGACGAGAAGCAACAAAATTTAGCTAGCAACAGCGAATCTCCTTTAATTCGCGCCACAATTGAGGAGATTTCTCGGGAATTTGGGACGCTAAACGCGATCGAAACCGTGCAAGAATTTGCATATTTCTTTGAAGACACGCGACAATTAGTGCGCGTCACCCCTTTTCGCGACGAGTTTGGTTTAGAATGGTTGGTCGTTGTGGCGATACCTGAAACCGACTTTATGGCAGAAATTGAAAAGCAGACGCGCACGACAATTTTACTGTGTTTTGTGGCTGCCGGGATCGCTACGATTATGGGGTTGTTTACCTCTCGCTGGATTAATGCGACGATCGAGCGCTTGGGAGAAGCGAGCCGCAAAATGGCTGGCGGAAAAAT
>CAKZKB010000505.1 GCA_937121005.1 uncultured cyanobacterium
TAAAATAACTGCGGCAATGGCGGCGACGACAAGACCCCAAGGCGATCGCCAAAACACCAAAACATCCATGGCCCAAAAGTTCACCGGGACTAATAGCAACGTCACGATCTGTAGGGTTTGCGACGTGAGGCGAAGGCTGTTTTTTCCTGCTAACCACTGACTTGTCAAACCGAACGCCATAGTGTATGCTAGAAGTACGGCATACTGTCCCGCCGCCGGAAGCCATTCCCAGAAATTGGCTGCCAGTACGCCGGACGAAAGAACCACTAAAAATGCCCCCAAAAACCCCAACCAGCGAACGCTAAGTTCCGAGAGAAGGGGATCGAGCCATTGCGTTAAAGAAAACCGTAGGGGCGAACGGCGTTTGCCCTCTAGCGGTGGTGTAGAAACGCGATCGCGTTCTTCTTGTCGCGGCGACAGTTCCGATAGGGAGGGCACCCAATCGGAACTGGCTTCGGGTCGCGCCACGCTAAGATGTTGTTGGCACAGCGATCGCACGCGATCGTCGCTGAGAACTCCCAGTCGTGCCAAAGTGTCTAACACTTCTAGCAACTGGATGGGGGTCGCTTCGAGATCTAGGCGAACCTGGAGAGGACGATCGCGATCGACAGCCATAGTAGAGCGAGCAAAGGAGAATTACCCTAGTGTAACCCTTTTCAACGCATCAACGAACAAGGAACAACGAACAAAAGTAGATATGTAGTCCCCAAACGATCGCGCCTTGGTTGCATTGGGTAGAGGAACGATACCCAAGCTACTTTTCTGAATTCTGAATTCTGAATTCTGAATTAGAGCGAAGCGACTTACGATCGCCCGACTAATTTTTCTATCAATTGCGGTGAGGGAGGAACGTAAACCCACTGAGGCGCGTTGTCTTCCCCAGGACGGTAGGATAACAAAGCAACGTGCAAGTGGCTGTCAGTTTTGCCAATGGGATCGCCTTCGGAAACCGCACCTAAATAACGTTGCTCGAACCCGCACAATTTTAGCAAATAGGCGGGCATTTGCGGGCTGGAAAAGATGGCGCAATCGCGACCGCCGGGGGCGATCGTCCCTTCTACAATTGTAGCAAAATTCCCTTCTATTTCCCCATCAAACGGGGCGTAACTTTGACCGTTCATTTCAATCGAAATTTCCCCGAGTCCGCCGACAACGCGACGATCGCGCACTAAATCTCCGGTTTGAATGCCCCAAGATCGATCGAGTTCGATTTCTCGATAGGTCGATCGCGCGGTGGTTTCTGGTTTGGGTTGCCACCAACGTCCGGGTTGGCTAGCATCTTCTACACCGTAACCCAAATACTGCCCGTTTTCGTAGGCGATAATAGGACGCGATCGATTGTCGGTTTGGTAGGCTTCGCGTTCGGTAATTGCTCCGAAGCGCACGGAAATTCGCGGTAAAATACAGTAGGGATTTCCTAATGTTTGCCGCACGGTTTCCCGCGACGCACCTTCTTTGCCGCGCAGTCCGTCCAGGCTAGATAGTTTAATTTGAGTGCGATCGTCGATGGTTTGCTGGCAATTCGTATCCGGGAGATTGTCCAACTTCGGGCGATCGGAGTTGAGCGTTAGCAACACTAATACGAGGGCGGCGAGGGTGAAACTCGCGCCAGATGCGTATTTATTTGTCCAGTTTAAGGTATTCAGTTTCATCGTTTTGTCCCCCTTGGCGATCGACACTAACAAGAGATAAACATCCGCAAACAAAAAATAACCAAGCTAGTCCTAAAAAAATGATATCCATGTTAAAATTGGGATGATGCCCTTTGTTGAGGCTTTTTCCCCTCCTTCCTCTGGCTCTGCTAAGGAAAGCGATTGAGAGGGCGAAGCATTCACCTTCTAATTAATGAATTTTTTCTCCCTTTTTCGGTGTGAATGCTTTGCCCCTACTGCCTCATATAAAATGGAGACGGAGCCGAGGGGCGATTTGCCTGTATTATTGTACTTTATTCAAAGTATAGCACGAAATTCCGCGATCGCGCCAACTCGTACAAAAATTTTTCGAGGAGTTGCTAGCCCCGCCGTTAGGTGGTTTCAGTGTCTGGATCCGGTTGTCGGCGGGCCAGCTTGTCGGCGATCGTCGTCCCCTGGATAAAGTGGGCCGCGGCTGTCACCCCCGACAGCAAAAAGTAGAAGCCGCGCACGCCCCAAATGCACAGCGAGAAGATAAAATACAAGCGTTCGGAAGTGAAGCCAAAAATGTTAGTGATGCGCGAAACCACGCGATCGTCGAGTTCGTCGAGGCGTTCGATATCGGCGCTAGCATCGGGCAAAACGGGATATTGGGCCGTATAGAGGTAAAATCCTAAATAGCCTTGCCGTTCGACTTTTTCGTATAGAAATAGGTTGGAAATTTCGCGGGCGCGGGCAGGGGAAATATTGTCATTACTCGCCAAGCGATCGACCCAATTATCGTAACGAATCCAACCGCTAATACTGAAGACGATCGGCGAAATAATTACCAGTAATGCCGCAGAGAGGCGAACACCAATTTTCTTAGGGACGAGGGCGGTGGCAATGCCAAAACCTGCCCCCAAGATGGCAAAAACGAGAACGTTGAACACTTCCACGATTTCGATGCCGCGCATGAGATCGCCAATAAATTCGATTTGGTAGAGAGAGTTTTCAGCGAGTAAGGTTGTAAAGATTTTCAGAGAAACGGCGATCGCGGCAAACAAAGCCAGCAAAACGATATAGAAAAAGGCTCCCAATACTTGCTTGAAGCGATCGATAACAGTAGGGCGAGTGCGTTTTTTTCTACTGCGCGATCGCGGAATTTCTTCTGCGGAAATACTAGGCGATCGTGTCGCTTCCGGTTCGTTGGTTTCGATGGAGGGCGGCGGT
>CAKZKB010000506.1 GCA_937121005.1 uncultured cyanobacterium
CCTGTAATGTCGCCTTCGTCCAGACCTAAGTGGTCGATGAGGGTAGAAAGAGCGCGATCGCCCGTTCCGGTTCCGAGCATCAACGACGGCGATCGCACCTCAACATCACCGTAATGGCGGCTGACATTGGTGACTAAATTTTGAGAAGTTGGTGTTACCATTGTATTCTCCTTTGGGGGTTGAGGTTAACCTCTACCGCTTTGGGGCCAGTTTCCCCATCAGCCCAGGTCAGAGTTTGTCGGGCGATCGCCACATCTTCTCCCACACCCGACACTCGGGGCAAAACGGTCGCCGAGGACAGCGACGGGTAAGCGGCGACGGTGACAGAGACCGAACCATCAGAACTTCCCAGTCGCTCGACCTCAACAGGCTTGCCATTCTGACCTTCGGCTAGGTAATAACGGGACTGTGTAAATGAGAATGTCGATCGCATATTCTTTTTGATTGCCGTACATAAATATCGTACAACAATTCCGCTTTCATCGCACAGTACGATACGAGCGATATTTATCGAACTTTATTCAATCTGGATCCCTTTTCCCTTACCTTCCTGAGACAACGGGGCTGATTTCCATTCAGTGAGTCCGAACATGGCTTCTAACTCCTTGCGAGGGCGATTTAGGAGTTCTGGCAGAATTTTCGCACTGTTTCCACTTCGACTCCTAAAATCTGAGCAATTTCATCAACGCTAAATCCCCTTTCCAGCAGTTGAGGAACTGCTGTCGAGAGCATTTCCTCCTTCTGTTCTTGGCGAACCTCTTGATAAAAGCGGGTTTGTTTCCATTCAGTGAGTCCGAACATGGCTTCTAGCTCCTTGCGAGGGCGATTGGGGAACTTGTAAATCAGGGCTTGCTCTATCAATTCTATCGCATTTGTTTGTTGAGTGACGGGTAAATCTCGGGCGCAGCGTTCCAGTTGTTGGATGCGCTGTTGTACTTGGGTTTCCGGTTCCATGACGAGACGAACTAGACCCAAACCGATCGAGTTTTCGGTATCTTCTACTTCCTCGAAGTACAGAGAACGCAGGTTTCCCGCCGCTACTTCAGCATTGTAACATCTGGGAATCCCCGGATCGAGACTTCGCCGCGCCCAGAAGACCACAGCTTGCCAATCACCCGACCAGCGATTTTGTCCCAGGTAGACGAACACTTGCTGCATGAGGCGGTAATAAAAATCCTCATCCTTTTGGAATTGAACTTCCACAAAGACAATGGGATCGCCGTCGCGTTTGGGGAAAAACACGCCATCGGTACGTTTGGCAAGTTCTTTGAGTTCGATAGCTTTGAAGGTGTAGTTGTTGGCCCGTTGGGGCGACTCCCCCAGCAATTCAAACAGAACGCCGGGGAGGGTCTGGAAAACTTTATAGAATAGGCTGTCAGTTCGCACGCGGATCCCGATCGAGAGGAGCAATGATATCGTACAACAATTTCGCTCCTTCCGCGCTGACTACGCCAACGTGGGAATTTGCCATTAAGCCAAATTTTAAGCCAGCCTGTTAGACCGACTGCTGAAAGTCAGATATAATGGGCAATACGAAGATTTGTAAAGACTGCTCATAAGCCTCGTGTCGGGTGTTCAAATCACCCCTGAGCCAT
>CAKZKB010000507.1 GCA_937121005.1 uncultured cyanobacterium
GCATCGACGAGTGTAGTTTTGCCATGGTCTACGTGAGCGATGATGGCGACGTTGCGTATGGGCAGGGACATGGTGGGGTGACGATACGTTTCTTTACAAATTCTAGCTCAGTTTTGCCCTCGGACACCAAAGACTCGCATCATGCTACAATTCGCCCTATGCTCCGGTGGGCCGGCTCAACGATCGGGCGCGACAAGGGTGCTAGCCCGATCGCGATCGAGACTATTCCCTAAGAAATGCGCCGCTTAACCAGGCTACCTCCCACTGCAACTGCTAGCAAACCGACGATCGTCGCCGGTTCGGGAACGTCGGAAACGCGATCGATGCGAACTTTTCGTCCAGTCTCTAGGGCTAAATCCACTGAAGATCCATCATTACTTGCCGCGATCGCGACTTAATAAGGAATACGATCGCGCATGGCCCCCTTTGACGGCTTTTTTCTCGATAAACTCGACGATCTTCCCGGCCACATCGATCTCGGTTCCTCGTTCCTCCGGCTCTGCCGGGGAATGCCCCACAGAGGCTCTGCCTCATGTAAAATAGAAGGTAGCTAAATTTTTAACAAGCCGGCCCGATCGCCAAACGCACCCGAACAGATAATTATATGCCGATCGCGATCGAAGGTAATTTTACCCTCTTGCTTGAACTTACCGAGCAACCGCGTCATCGTTACCCGACTCGTACCGATCGCGTTCGCCAAATCTTGATGAGTGAGACGCAACGTCAGTCGCGTTCCTCCCTGCCAAGGCTGTCCGAACTCGCGTTGGAGAAGTAACAGCAGTTCGATGGTGCGATGTTCCACTCGTCGGTGTCCCGCGATCGCCAGTAACGCTTCCGCTTGGCGCAGTCGTTGGCTCAACTGCGGTAGCAAACTTTGGGCAATCTCTGGGGAACTCTCAATTTCGCTGTGGGAGTACCACATTAAATATACACCCGAAAGTGCTTTCGCCTGATAGCTTTGCAAATAGGTCAGCAAACTGCCAAACCACATCGACGATCCTATCCATCCCAGGATGGCTTCCTCGCCACTGGCGTAGACTCCCCCCAGTTGTACCAATCCCTGACAGACTTGCCACATTCCCTCCATCTCGGTGGGAATCAACTCGCCTCTGGCATAGAAATGCACTCGGCGATCGGTAGATGTATCGGTCGGTAGGGTTTCTCGAGTGCGTTCGTAGGTGGAAGGCATCGCAGCAAGGGTGATGGTGCAGATCTCGCACCTCGAGTGTAGGCCCTCTAGGTAAAGAGAACGTAATCAAACGATTACCCTCACCTTAAATCTCGTCGTGCCGTTCTGTACTGCTACGGGCAATGCTTACCCCACAGACATGGCGATCGCCTCAGAAAAAACACGGAAAATGATACCGCGATCGGCAAACTTATTCCGATTGAAACTTTGTCGAATATCGGGGTTTTCTCCCTCGCATCTCTAAAAAGGATCCCTTACACTAGAGCTAAGAAGGGTCTAACCCTCCAGGGTGTTCGATTGTCTGCTATCGCAGTCAAACTTCCTTTTTTTTAGGGAGCCGCTATCCGAATCGCACTCAGGAGACACAAAACATGATATCAAAATTCACCGATTTGTTAAAACTTGCCACCGCCACCGCTTGCCTAACAGTCGTCACCGGCCAAGCTGCCCACGCCGGACAGTTGGTCAACGACTGGAACTACGCCATCGACTCGTTTAACGATGGTTCCGAAGCCGGAGTCTTTGGTTCTGCAAGCGACTTCGAGTTTTACGGACTCGCCACCAAAGTCACCGAAACCTCGGTTTTTGTGGCTATCAATTCTAACCTCGCACTCGGAGGCTACGACTATAGCGGAGCCGCCGACGGTCATATCGGCTACGGCGATTTGTTCTTCAACTTTTCTGGAGACAATCTGGCAACCGCCAACGGCAATTTGTTCGGGATTCGTTTTGCCGAAAACAACGAATCGGGCGTATCGGAACTGGGCGTGTACGGTAACGTTACCGGGAAGAATATCGCTGAAACCAATAGCGGTTTCACAGATCTCAAACATCACAACAACTATACCCAAGAAGTCACAGGTGCAGGGGCTTCCATGGGGGATTTAGCTGCCAACGACAGCTATTTTCAGTACGACGCTGACTGGAGTACACCCAACTCGATCGCTTCGGGAACGAAACTGGGCAACATTAATATGCTGACCTCGAGCAATTTAGATACAGAAGGATTGTTTTTTAGCGCCTTTGGTGCGACTGGAAGCCATACGTTTGGGTTCAGCTTCGATCGCTCCTTGTTGCCGACGGGAGATTTCATCGCTCACCTGTTTGCCGAATGCTTGAACGACGGTTTAGCATTAACGGGAGATTTGGAATTCGACCAGTTCGAGCAAGCCGACCCCACGCTTGCTGCTTCGGTACCGGAACCTTCGGGGGTTGCTAGCGTAATGGTTCTCGGGGCGATCGGCGTTGTCAGTCGCCGTCGATCGGCTTAAAAATCCACTTGAACCTCAGTGTTGCTCCTCCCTTGCCAATTCGGTAGAGGGAGGAGCAACATTTTTAGAGGATTAAAACATCAAATGAATGCGGGTGTTGAGTTTTTCGGCGACGGGTTCGCCACCTTTGAGGTGTCGATCGACGATCGCTTCCACATCTTCGGGTTGGACTTGCCAGTACCAGGTTTCTTCAGGGGTGACGCGCACGCTGGGGCCGGAACTGCACTGTCCCAGACACCCGCTTGGCTCCACGCCGACTCCCTCGGGAACCGCTTGGCGAAAGGCTTCCAGGACTTGGGACGATCGCTTCTGGCAGCAGGAACGGTGCTGACAGACAAACACGCAGGGTCGCGGGGCCGTCGTTTCGCTGTGAGAATTGGGTTGCACTTGCACCATGACCTGGAGATCTCGAACATCTATATCGATCTTAACGCAAGCATTCAGGGGCAGGATTTTTTAATGCGATCGCCCGACAAGCTGCACGAATTGGTCTAAAATCTGCGCGTAGCGATCGCCGGCCACCTCTACAAGATCGTTATGGTTTGCACCCGACACCCACAACGACCATTTGGGTGCTGTTGCCGCATCAAACAGTTGTTCTGCGTGCCACAAGGGAACCACTTCGTCCTCCGTTCCATGTAAAATCAGAATGGGACAGCGAACCTCATCAATTTTTTGCAGGTTGGCAAACTTATCGAAAGGAAAGATCTGTACTCGCGTGAGGACGCGAAACGCACTGACAAACGTACTTTCTAAAATCAATCCGCCGACGGGTTCGCGAGTCGCTAAATCCACTGCGGGGCCGCCACCCACCGAACGTCCGTAGAGGATGATTTTGCGAGAAGGAACGTCCAGATTTTCGGTAAGATAGCGATAGGCAGCATTGATATCTTCGTAAACTCCAGGTTCGCTAGGTTTGCCGTCGCTGAGTCCGTAACCGCGATAGTCGTAGGCAAAAACAGAAAATCCCAATGCTTGCAAGGCATAATATTTGGGCAAACCCTGGCCGATATCTTCGGCATTGCCATGGCTGTATAATAACGTATATTCCGCGTCCGGGTTGGGAAGATAAATCGCCGCAATATTGTCATCGCTGGCGACAGGAATTTTGATAATATTCGTACTGTCGCTGTAGCTAGCAGGTGGGGGAAGAAAAATCGAGCGATCGCTTCCCAATGCAGCATACAGGGCCACGCTAACATAAATTAAGATCGGCAAGCGAACGAAACGCTGCCAATTCCACTTTCCAACTACCCATTTTCGCCAGTCGATCCGCTTCACACAAGCCTTCTCCTAAAGCACGTTAAAAATGCGGCCGATAAACCAACCATAAAAGAGGAAAAATAGCAACCCCTCCCAGCGCGTCACTTGTCGATCTTGAGTGACAAAAAATAACAAGATCGTGCCGATAATCATTAAAGGTAAGCCTTCGGTTAAAATTTCCATCGGCACGATTAACTCGCCGACTAAAGCCGGAATTCCCATGACGACGAGGGAGTTAAAGATGTTAGAACCGAGAACGTTACCGACGGCAATTTCTGCATTTCCCTTTTTGACAAAGTTAATTGTTACCATCAGTTCCGGTAGCGACGTACCGATCGCCAAGGCACTCACCGCAATCACTTCCGTACCGACATCGAAAATTTTTGATAGGTGAATGACCGACTCGACGGTATAATTAGCAGCAACGGAGAGAACGATACAACTGACGACCAGAATGGCAATGGAGACGGGGAGAGAAGGCGGATCGTCTTCCTCTTCTTCCTCTTCGTTAATGTTTTTAGAAGTTGTCACCGTATAAAATAAATATACGGCAAACCCAACGATGCACAGCAGCGATTCGCCTAAAGAAAAGTAGCGATCGATGACCGTCAAACCCAGAAAAAATGCCGATCCGACAAACAGAGGCAAATCGACATTAGTGAGGTTATATTTAATTTTTAAGTGTTCGCTTGTCACCGCCGCTACGCCGACAATTAAGAAAATGTTGGCGATGTTAGACCCGACGACATTGCCGATGACAATTTCAGAAGATCCCTGCATCACCGCAAACAGGGACGACACCAGTTCGGGTAGCGACGTGCCAATAGAGACGATGGTCACGCCAATAATAAACGATGGCAGGCGCAAAACTTTTCCGACGGCTTCGGCCGAATCGGTAAAATAATCTGAAGCCTGAATCAGAAAAAATAAACTGACCGGAAAAATAACCAACCAAATGGAAAAAGGCAAAGACATCGATCGCTGCTCCTGAAGCCGGAATTGCGGCACTTTTAAGGGTAAAAAATTGACGCGCCGCGATTTTCGTCGTCCGATCCTAGGATAACGCCGATGGCAGACATTAGTTCGATGGCTTCGATTTTGCGATCGCGATGGCGCAGCAGGGGAACGGGTTCGGCGTTGACGAACAGCGCTGGCATTCCCTCTTCTATCCTAAGACTTCCGGCCGCATAAACGGCCGAATCGAAGGGGCCGTCGTCCCCCTCGTCGCTAGCGGCGCTAACAAACACCACTCCCGCGCCGTCGATTTTGATGTCGCTGATATGGCGAACGTTTCCCTGGGGAACCGGAACGTACCAAGTGTGAGACCCCTGAAACTGTACGGTATAGGTATCGAGATCGATCGTCCCCCAGTTGAAAACGCCGGGTTCGAGTCCCGCACCGCGATGGCCCCAAATGGCAGTTAGCGTACCGTCCAGGTCGTAGAGGGTAAAGCCTTCAATGTTGGCGTGGGCATGAACTGGAGGTAGACTGAAAGTACCGAGTTCGACGATCGCGCTGTTGACGGCAATATGGTATCCTCGGCCGGAACTGGTGAGGGCCACAAATTCGCGATCGCGTCCCGGAACGGCGGTAATGGCTTCGAGATCGACAGGTAAATTGTCTTCGGGCCAGGGAAGGGTTTCGTAGTTAATGTTACCATCAATTAGGGTCACTTTTCCCAAGCGCGGCTCCCCGGCATTTTTGTTGTCGTGAACGACCAGAAATTCAGTTCCGCTTCCGTTCAGCGCCGCCATACCGCTAATTCCTAACGTTTTGCGATCGCTAACTTCGTGCCAAGATCGGGCATCGGCGGCGGGTGTAATGGCAAAAAAACTTAATATTAGCAGAGCGATAGCGCTTATAATTTTCATCGACGATCGCAAAAACAGCATGGTTCTACTATAGCGCATCCAGTCGGGAAGCGTGAGAGGGCGCGATCGACACTTGGGATGCTACCATTTGTATAATGACAGTCTATCCCGATCCGCTCCCGTCCTGGTGACACTGCAAACGAAATGCTGGAACAATTTAAATTACTCTCGGATTTAACGCCACAGCAGCGCCAGCAAGTTGAGGACGCTTGCGAGAAAGTATTTTACCCTCAAGGAAAAATTTTATTCAAAGAAGGGGAAGAAAGCACCGATATTTTCTTTCTC
>CAKZKB010000508.1 GCA_937121005.1 uncultured cyanobacterium
CCAAACATCAGTATAAACCGCGTGCGCCCCACGCACGGCAGCGATGGGATCGCGAACGACGGCGACTTCCGTTTTTCCGGCCGCGATCGCCCGCGCCTGCTCTACAATGTGGGCGTTGGGTTCGTATCCTTCCGGCGTAGCGATGCGGATGTTAGCCCCAACCATGGCGCAACCGAGCATGAGAGAATTGGCGACATTGTTGCCATCGCCAACATAAGCCACCGTCACCCCTTCCGTAGTTCCGAAGCACTCGCGTACTGTCAGCAGATCCGCCAAGGCTTGGCAAGGATGAGCCAGATCTGTGAGAGCATTGATAATAGGAGCGTTGGCGTATTTGGCAAACGTAATTAAGTCGCTTTGGGCGAAGGTGCGAATGGCGAGAACGTCGAGATAGCGATCGAGGACGCGAGCCGTATCGGCCAGGGGTTCGCCGCGACTGACTTGGGTGACGTTAGGATTGAGATCGATAACCTGGCCGCCGAGTTGGTACATGGCGACGGTAAAACTGACTCGGGTGCGGGTGGAAGCCTTGTAAAACAGCAACCCCAACACTTTGTCGCATTTGGGGGATGTCTTCCCCGCTTTCATGTCAGCAGCGAGGGCGAGCAAATCGTGCAACTCGTCAACGCTACAGTCACTAAGGGTTAAAAAATCTCGTCCGAGCAACGATCGCATGGCAGTTCTGGGGGGCTACGTCCTTCTGGGTAAGGGACTAATCTAACACGACCTGTCCCCTTTGGCGAATGCTATCTTCAAGATTTCCACATCGTCGGCGATTCCCACTTCGTGCGGCGATGTCGAATTGCGGTCGATCGCGATCGCTCAATCGTCTCGATCGTAGGTGACGGTCAAAAAAGTGTCTATGCTCAGTCCACAGTATTTATCAAATTTTCACGAAATGACAGCGATTGCGATCGATACTTAAAGTAGACTCGATCTAGTGTTCCCATTTCTTCTCCCTCGAGGGTATTTATGAGTTCTGTAACCTCTTACCTCAGCGCGATCGCGTTTTTTATTCCTCTACCAAATGCTGTAGCTGAAACCCTTCCGATCGATCGCCAAGTAGAAGAAGTGGTGTCGTACCTGGTGGGAACGATGGATACGTCCGCACAAGCAGCTACAAATAGCGATGTTGCCAACGTGCAGATGACCACTTGCCGGGTGACAGTCGAAAACCAAGACGAGGCGGGGATTTTTCTCTACCAAGAACAGGCCGTAGCTAGTAATTTATCGGCTCCTTATCGACAGCGTTTTTTACGCATTGCCCCCACAGACGACGATCGCGTCGAGTCTTTGGCTTTTAAGCCCATTGAACCCGAAAATTGGATTGGATTGTGCGATCGCGCCCCCGAAGCTCGGGCGATCGCGATCGCGGATTTAGACGATCCGTTATGTTCGGTAATATTGCAGCGAGAGGGCAACTTCTATAGGGGCGAAACCCCTGCGGGGGGATGTCCAGCCAATTTTCGCGGAGCCGTTCGCATTACGAATACCATTATTTTAACGGAAACGACCATGGAAACCTGGGATCGAGGATTCGACGCACAGGGAAACCAAGTTTGGGGAGCCGATGACGAATCCTATCAATTTCGAGATTTCAATGAACAATGAACAATGAGCAATGAGCAATACCTCTTGATAAAACCTACAATTTCGTAGGGGCGATCGCATTCGCACAAAAACATGAAGATTTCGCAGGCAAGCGTCGCCCTCTTCATGGTGCATCAGATTGTACCATTGATTTGAAGCGGATTTGATATCGGTTGGCGAATGCGTTGCCTTCTCCCTTAACCAGACACAAAATTGCCGCTTAAATCGGCAGCCGTGACATTGAGTGCTGCCCCAATAAAGTCTGTGGTTCCAACAACCCCAATTAAGGTCGCATTAATTAAACCGTCGCCTTCAGGATCGAGGGTAGAAAGAGGAATTTCGGCGATTTCCAAGCCTTCGAGGATCTCTTCAGAAATGGGAACAGGCTGATTGACAACGGGGAAAAAGATTAAGTCAGCTTCAGTCAAACCATCGCTGAGGGCAATGCGATCGCCTTCGGCAGCATTAAAATCAATAATCATATCGGCATCGCCTTCAGCCGCATTGAGTTCGGCTAAAGTTGAAGTGTTGTCTCGCCGCAAGCGAAATACATCGCTACCCGCATCGCCTTTAAGCGCATCGGCTCCAAAATCCCCCGATAAGGTATCGTTGTCAAGACCGCCGATAAGCAGATCGCTATCTTTCCCGCCGACTAAAACATCGTTTCCTGCACCGCCGCGAACCAAGTCGTTACCCAGGTTGCCCGAAACCACGTCGTCGCCGTCGTTTCCGTCTAGGCGATCGTCGTCGCGACCCCCCAAAATCAAGTCGTTTCCTCCCATTCCTTCGATGATATCGTCCCCACGATTCCCGTACAGGCTTTCGCT
>CAKZKB010000509.1 GCA_937121005.1 uncultured cyanobacterium
AGAACAGCGACAGTGATGGATAACATAACAAACTCCTTGCTTGGTTGCGGTGTATCGACTCAATGTGTTATGGAAGGGAGAAATTATTGACCTTGACCTTGGAAATAGGCGACAGTACCGATGGTAGAGGCGGCGATCCAGCCTAGAATCAGAACGGCGACGGTGATGGATAACATGGCGAACTCCTTGCGTGTGTTGTGTCCTATCTGTAAACCAATGTAACACTGTGTAAAGTATTGTAAACGTGACTTGACACAGAGATGCAGGTGATGTTTGTCACCGACGCAAGCAGATCGGCAAAATATCAACGGCAACGATGGCCCCAGACCGAACTTGTCGGGACTTCCGACGCAAGGATGAAACCCTTGCAATCTCGTTGCGATTCTCGAAAAATACCTTTTTTGAGAGTCTCCTTTGTATCGCGATCGCGATCGCTCGTTTGGGAAACTGAGATCGCCTCCGAACCCGACGACGATCGAGACTGTTAACCTGTTTGACGCACAGCGTTTCCTTGCCATTCCGCCGATAGTGGAATAGAAGCGAAAGGACGGAACCATGGAAGTGCGCTGGCAAACCTTACTCGTCAGAATAGCAGGTTGGCTGACAGCCGAGCTCGTCCTCGGCTTCGTCGGTTTGGATGACTTAGCCGACTACAGCGAGTTCGCCCTCGATCGCCACACTTTAGAAATGCAATCGAAAGCGATCGTCTATTTTGTAAATTAACGGCAACTCGGAGCTCCCAACACTACCCTCGTCGGCACTTCAGCAATCAGAGAAACACTACCGTCCGGGGCGATCGTCCAGTTTGTGGCTTCGCGAGGGAGAGAGAGGGAGAGGGGGAGAGAGGGAGAGGGGGAGACGGTTACAGTTTCGTTATCCCTTTGCCTGAAATCTTCCCAGCCGATCGCCGTTGGTGACGCTGAAACCGGATCGGTGGGGTGGGGAGGCAAGCCGCCGCGTCCAGTGATGACAAATTCGCTGTCGTTCCCACTGACACAGGGATCGCTATCGATTAAAGCCGCAGCATTGATAATATCCGATCGCAGATCGACCAATCCCGACCCCGGATCCACGTCGGGGGTTTGGATTTCCACGATTCCGCTAAACTCGGCCCCCCGTTGGGAAGAAGCGGTAATGTCGCTTTCTGGGGTGGTTCGTGGCCGAAATTGGGTTCCGAAAATCCCCGTCGCCTGGATGCGAATTTGTCCCCCCGAACCGAGTTCGGCGTTGGCACTGATATCGCTATTTTCTAACGCCGTGAGGGTGTCGGTGGCGATGTCGATGTTGCCGCCAGTGGCATTGCGAATGGCGTTGGTGCTGATGGTACTATGGCGGCGCAGGCGCAGATCCGACGATCGCACGACGATGTTACCGCCATCTCCGGCTTGGGTGTTGGCTGAGAGTTGGCCCCGGTTGTCGAGTTGCAAGAAAGGGGCCGCGATCGTCAGGGTTCCAGCCGAAAAATCCCCTTCTCCACTGACTACAATTTGGGAACGATCGCGCAGTTGAACGCGATCGGCGACGATCGTCAAGTTTCCCGCCGTCCCGCCGCCGTCGGTACGGGCCGAGATGGTACTTTCCCCAGTCAGATCGACGGACTCCGAAGCCGCTATCGTCAGGTTTCCCGCGTTCCCGATGCCTTCAGTCGAAGAGGCGATCGCGGCCATATCGTCTAAACTGAGGCGTTGGGTGTCAATGTTCAAATCTCCTGCATTGCCGATCGCACTATCGCGTACCCGCGTTTGGATTAAACTCCCGGCCCCGCCTCCATCAACGCCTTGCAGCGTTACCGACTCAGAAGCCCGAATGGTGAGACTTCCGCCATTTCCTTCGCCGCGCGTTTGGGCCGAAACAAATGCCCCGTCATCGAGTACCAACCGTCCGGTTTCAATGGTAAGATCGCTGGCATCGCCTCGAGATCCGCTATTGGTTTGGCTGCCTAAAGAACTGGCAAACCCACCGTCGCTCGTCCCTTGTAAGATAACGGATTCAGAAGCCAGAACCGTCAAACTCCCCGCATTGCCCTCGCCAAAGGTCGAAGACGAAATAAATGCCCCCTCCTCAAGCAGCAGCCGACCCGTATCGATAGTAATATTGCCTGCATTGCCGCGTCCGTCCTCATTTTGACTGACAATCGAACTGGAGTTATCCTCCGCATTAACTCCTTGTAACGTCACCGACTCTGTTGCTTGTACCCGCACGTCTCCTGCATTGCCATTTCCCAATGTTGAGGAGGAAATCGAAGCCGCTTCGCGCAAGATGAGTTGTCCCGTTTCGATGGTAATGTTGCCCGCATCCCCTTCCCCCGTTTCTCCCACGCCAGCGACGATCGTCCCGTTCGATCCCAGTCCCGCCAGTTCTGTAAACTCAGCCGAGGGTAATCCCACCAGTTCGACAGAATTGCTGGCCCGAATCGTTAAATTGCCACTATCACCGCGTCCGAGGGTTCCCGATCGCACGAAAGCACCCCCCGAGACCAGGAACCGCCCGGTATCGATGGTAATATCTCCTGCAACGTCGGCCTCGGCCCCTACCGCCAAACCTGAAGAGAGAAAGCTACCCGATCCGGCCGCGTCCGTACCGCGCAACTCCACCGAGTCAGTGGCGACAATCTCGATATTGCCCCCCGAACCGCGATCGAAGGTGGCCGATCCCAGTCCGGCCCCGTCTAAAATGCGTAGCTGTCCGGTTTCAACGGCGATCGTCCCGCCATTTCCCGTCGCCATTTGTGCGTCGGTTGCAGACAAGCCAATGGGAACGAACAAGCCACTGGGGAAGCGGGTTCCTGACAAGTCGCGGACGTAGGCCGAGTCCGTCGCGGCGATCGATCCGGTGAGTTCGACTGACTCGGCGGCCCGGACTTGGATGCTGCCCCCCGGCCCCGATCGAAAGGTTCCGGCCGAGAGTTGGGATCCTCCCGATACTAACAGGCGATCGCTTTCAATTTGCAGCGTTCCCCCCGATCCCGATCCCCAAGTGTCGGCGAAAATGCCCGAAAAACTGTCAGCAATTTCGACATCGATCGCATCGATCTCGATATCGCCACCGCTTCCGGTACTAAAAGTAATTGAAGACAAGAAACCACCATCGCCAACGGATACCGTTCCGGCGCGGATCTCGATGTTGCTACCACCTGCACCGCCGAGGGTTCCCCCCATGATACCGCTTCCCTGACTATCGATGGGGTTAACGCCGCTTAAGATGAGGGTTTGGGTGGCATCGATCGCGATTTGGCTTCCCGTCCCGCTTCCTCGAGGGCGAGCAAAAATTACCGAACCATCACTAACAAGAATATTGCTTCCAAATAGATTAACATTGCCACTGGAACTCCCACTGGTATCGATCGCCGCTCCTTCCGATAAAATAATGTCGCCGCGACTGCCAGCGATCGTCTCAGTTTCCAGATTGAAATCTCCCTCGATAATGCTAGCGAGAGTGACATCGCCACCCGGTACGCGCAACCGTCCGCCTTGTAAGCTAACATTTTCCCCCACCAAAGTTACAGATCCGCCAGCCGGAACCGTCACCCCCGCACCGTTGCTGGCAATGCCTAGAGTGGCTTCGGATTGCTGTAAGGTGGCAATATTGACGCTGGGACTGGTAGTACGAATTTCGTCAAATAACTGTTGTGCTTCGGGACTGTCACCCGCAAAAATTTGACGGTTTCCGGTTCCTAAAACGGCAATTTCTCCAGAATTAGATGTTAGCTGCAACCCCACTGGAACGGATACTGTCAGTAAGGGCGGTTCGCGAACCGCCCCTACAGAATTGGTGTCGAATTCAAACCCATCTGCAAAAGCGATCGCGTTCCCCGTACTGCCTACAAATGCCCCGCGCACATCTAAACTGGCATCGGGGCCGAAAACAATGCCGTTGGGATTGAGTAAAAACAAGTCCGCACCGCCGCCAGCACCGAGAGTTCCGAAAATCTGCGAAATGCTGTCTCCGGTGACGCGAGTCAGGATGCGATCGATTCCCGTTGGGTTGGAGAAAATGACGCTGCGCCCTTCCCCAACATTAAACTGGCTGAAACTGTGGAACAAATTGCCACCGCGCAGCGCACCGCCATCGATGCGATCGCTCGAGGCATCCACAGGAGCGACGATCGAACTTTCGCTCCCCAATGTAGCATCGGGCACCAACTGAGCGCTAGCGGGACTAGAAACCGCGATCGCACTGAGGACGATCCAGACGGCTTCCAACCCGAACCCATACTGTACGGACGGCGATCGGAGTATCATTGTAGCGATTCCCATGAACTCGCGCCGGCCAGGAGACCCGCGCTTGCGTAAATCCATTTAAGCAGAAATTCTCGGATGCGATCGCGAGTCGCGATCGCTCCAATTAAAAAGGGGTAATCCGTCATTCTGAACTCTGAACTCTGAACTCTGAATTTCCCGAAGGGGGCCACAGGATTAACGCAACCTTAACCTCTACAGGTTAGCGTGTCAGAAACGATCGCGCGTACTATAGATTTCAGTATCGCATCGCTACCTATTGCTCTCGATCGCGCCATGGATCCGTCTGCCCCTCTCGACTCCGATCGCCGAGCGCTTCCCCAAGCGCGATCGGTGTTTTGGGAAGAACGTCTCATGCTAATTGTCTTGGGACTGGCTGCTAGCGTGCCCGTCGCCATTGTTATCGCTTTGCTGGTCGTATTTGCCCACCAAGCGTGGCAATTTTTCGCCGAGGTTTCCCTGTGGGATTTTCTCACCGATACCCAGTGGACTCCCAACTTTAAATCCCAAAATGTCGGCATCGCCGTCATTGCGGTGGCCACCCTGCTCATCGCCACGATCGCTTGTCTCGTCGCCCTTCCCGTCGGCCTGCTTGCGGCCATTTACCTCAGAGAATACGCCCCCCGCCAAGTGCGCCGCGTCCTCAAACCCACCCTAGAAGCCCTAGCTGGCGTACCGACGATCGTCTACGGATATTTTGCCCTGCGGTTTGTCACCCCATTTCTCGATCGCTTCGTCAGTTTAGCTCCCTTTAACGCCCTCAGTGCGGGACTGGTGACGGGAGTGCTTATCGTTCCCGTCATCTCTTCTATTAGCGAAGATGCCCTCGATAACGTTCCCGAACAACTGCGCCAAGGTGCTTATGCGTTAGGATTTACCCAACGCGAAACCATTTTGCGTGTCGTGTTGCCTGTCGCTTTTCCCGGTATTATCGCTGCCTTTACTCTAGCGGCTTCTCGAGCCTTTGGCGAAACCACAATCTCCGCGATCGCGGCCGGACAAAGCCCTAACCTCACCCTCAACCCCTTCGTTCCTATTGAAAGCATGACGGCGTTTATCTTCCAAGTCAGCTTGGGAGACGTACCGACGGACTCGTTTATTTTTCACGCCATTTTTACCGTCGGGGCAGTATTGTTTTTAATTACCCTCAGCCTGAATATTTTCGGTCACTGGATGGTTCGCCGCCACTCGCGTACTATGGCGGGTTTAGATATTCCCATG
>CAKZKB010000510.1 GCA_937121005.1 uncultured cyanobacterium
TTCGGGTAAAATATGGGTCGATAGGAGTACCGTGCGATCGCCGGCCAGACTTTTAATCAGATCCCGTACCTGGCGAATTTGGCGAGGATCCAACCCGACAGTGGGTTCGTCCAAAATAATCACCGGGGGATCGTGGACGATCGCCTGTGCCAGTCCCACGCGCTGGCGAAACCCCTTCGATAGTTTACCAATTCGCGTGCGCCGCTTGCCCAACAACCCACATTTGGCAATGGCGGCGTTAATGCGATCGCCGCGATCGCCAGCCGGAACCCCTTTAATGCGGGTGACAAAAGCTAAAAACCCCTCTACCGTCATATCCAGGTACAACGGCGGGTGTTCCGGTAAGTAGCCGATACGCTGGCGTACCTGCATCGACTGTTCGCGAACATCGTAACCCGCCACCTGCGCTTTCCCGGAAGTCGCCGGCAAATATCCTGCTAAAATCCGCATGGTGGTGGTTTTTCCCGCACCGTTGGGGCCGAGAAAGCCGAGAATTTCCCCGTCCGGGACGCTAAAGGTTAAGTCCTCGATCGCCTGCGTCGTCCCGTAAACTTTGCTCAAGCGTTCGACCGCGATCGTCTGGCTCATGGATCCTCGCCCACTCTACATTTTTGTATTGTACGATCTTTCGACAACCCTTATCTACCGGAACGCAAAACCTATTCTACAATAAGAAACCGTGCCGACTCTCGATTCTCAACAATGAAAATTCGCCGACGATCGCCTAACCCTGCTGTCAATGCCGATACCTGTCAATATCAAGTGCGCGTTCCCGATGCCGAACCCCAGCACATTTTAGAAGAAATTGTGTGGCACAAGGAAACGGAAGTCAGCCGCTTGCGAGAATTTTTGCCCTTACAAGAGTTGCGATCGCGCATTGAGGCTGCCCCACCCGTGCGAGATTTTGCGGCGGCGTTGCGTCAGGGAAAAACAACACCATCGTTAATCGCAGAAGTCAAAAAAGCCTCTCCCAGTAAAGGCGTGATTCGCGAGGATTTCGATCCGGTAGAGATTGCTAAATCTTACCAAACTGGGGGAGCCAGTTGCTTGTCGGTACTGACGGATAAAAAGTTTTTTCAAGGCAGTTTCGACTATCTCAAATGGGTGCGAGAAGCGGTGGATCTGCCGTTGTTGTGTAAGGAGTTTATTCTCTATCCGTATCAAATCTATATGGCGCGGCTTAACGGTGCGGATGCGGTGTTGTTAATTGCGGCAATTTTAAGCGATCGCGATTTAACTTACTTCCTAAAAATTGTCAAGTTGTTGGGCATGGTAGCATTAGTGGAAGTCCATACTCTCGCCGAACTCGATCGCGTTTTAGCCCTTGACAATGTGGATATCGTCGGCATCAACAATCGCAATTTAGAGGATTTCTCTGTCAGTCTCGACACCACTTGTAACTTGCTGCAACAACGGGGCGATCGTCTGCGCGATCGCGGTATTTTAGTGGTTAGCGAGTCGGGTTTGCATACCTCTTCTGATGTCGATCGCGTTGCCAAAGCGGGAGCTAATGCTATCTTAGTCGGCGAGTCGTTGGTGAAACAAACCGATCCGGGAGGAGCGATCGGGCAATTGTTTTAACCCGAAGTAGGGATTAGGTTTTAGGTCAGTATTCAGGTGGTACAGAGAAACCCGGTTTCTAAAGGGAAAAACTCGGATTTTGTCCGGCTATAAGCGAGAAACCGGGTTTCTACACCCGTTTAGCCTAGCATACCTGAATCCTTACGGTATTAGGTAGATAGCGGGGAAAAATACCCACTCCTTTCTCATTCCCAATCTCAGATCGGGTCGAACCGTTAAAGTCTAACTATGGCGACGACGATCGAGCCAACGCTGTAAGATCAAAGCCGCCGCTACGCGATCGATCTCGGCTTTGTTCCCCGAAGTTCGACGACGATCGCTCAGCAATCCTTTTGCCTCTATCGAGCTCAAACGCTCGTCTACAAATTCTACAGGCAGTTGCAATCCTTCCGAGAGGCGAGTAGCGAATTTTTGGGTTTCTTTAGCTTGGGATCCTAAATCTCCACTCATGGAATAGGGCAACCCCACGACTAAAACCCGCACGTCTCTCTCGATAACAATGGCTTTAAGTTCGGCAAGAACGCCATCGAAACTCGTGCGTTTAATCGTTGTCAAACCTGTGGCCATCAATCCCAAACCATCGCACCCGGCAACACCAATGCGCCTGCGACCCACATCTAAACCGAGAGCAGAAATTTTTTGCATAGCGATCGATCTGTTTCGTGTTATTGTAATTCTAACGTGCATCCGAGACGCGAGCGCCAACCATGCCGCAAATCAACGTCCTTCCCGATAGCAAAATCGTCGAAGCTGAGCCATCGCAAACCCTGCTCGAAGCGATTCTCGCTGCCGATATTCCCCACACGCACGCTTGCGGCGGTCAGGCCCACTGTTCGACTTGTCGGGTGATGGTTCTCGATGGTATTGAAAATTGCACGTCGCCAACGGAAGCAGAGAAAATTCTCGCCAAGAAATTGCAGTTTCCAGTGCACGTCCGTCTCGCTTGCCAAACGCGATCGTCGGGTAATGTTTCCGTGCGGCGCATGGTGATTGATAACGAAGACATCGACTTAGGAAAAAGTCAACTGGCGGCGGGAGCCGTTGGCGTAGAAGAGCCGATCGTCCTCATGCGAGCTACCATTCGCGGAGCCACCAATTTTGACGAGGTTAATTTTCCTTACGACATTCTTTACGTCATGGGACGCTGTTTTAAGCGATCGCGATCGATTGTTTCTAGTTACGGTGGTAACATCGATTGCTACATGAACAATCGTTTTATGGCCAGCTTCCAACCCCATACCGCCGAGGGTGTGGCGCGGGCAGTTTGGGCAGGATTGGAACTAATCGATGCCATCGACAAGTTAAATGAATTTCTGGCCCAATTGTCTTACAACCCTTTAAATATTAGCTTGGGAATTCACTACGGAGCGGCAATTTTAGTACCCATCGATCCGGAGCGATCGTCGGCTTTGTTGCCCCTCGGCGATGCGGTCAATATTGTCAGTCGGGTCGAAACTGCCAACGCCAAACTCGATACGAAATTATTGATTTCCGAACCCGCTTTCGACTGCATTCGCGATCGCGCCACCGCTCGCCGTCGCGGGTCATTTTCTCTCTCATCTGACGATCGCAAAATGGCGGTTTACGAAGTCAGTGCAATGACAGGAGAACCGCCTGAAAATATCCCACCGCAAGCGGAAGAGACCGGGTTGAGCGATCGTCTGCTGTCGTTCGTTCGCAAACTGGGTCGGGGAAAATCTCAGTAATTCCCGCGATCGCGCTATCCCTTTTGTATCGTTTTTGTAACACGCAAGTTTGGATTTAATATGACAAAATAGAGAAAGATACGCCCACATTTGAAGTCTAAAACGACCATGCCCGAGTCTTTGTTTGCTGATGCCATGGAGCGGCTGGATGCGGCTCTGCAATACGTCCGGGTTTCTCAAGACGCGATCGATCGTCTCAAGTCCCCGAAAGCGAGCCCGATCGTCTCGATTCCCGTGCGTATGGATGATGGTTCGCTCAAAATTTTTCCCGGTTATCGCGTGCGCCACGATGACACTCGCGGCCCCACAAAAGGCGGCGTGCGCTACCATCCCGGTGTCTGTTTGGACGAGGTGCAATCCCTGGCGTTTTGGATGACATTTAAATGCGCTGCGCTCAACTTACCGTTTGGCGGCGCAAAAGGGGGAATTACCGTCGATCCCAAAACGTTGTCGCGCATGGAATTAGAACGTTTGAGTCGCGGTTATATTGACGCGATCGCGGATTTTATCGGCCCGGATATCGATATTCCCGCACCCGATGTCTATACCAACCCCACCATTATGGGGTGGATGATGGATCGCTACAGCATTATTAAACGAAAGTTGGTTCCCGCCGTTGTCACCGGGAAACCGACTCCCCTCGGCGGTATTGTCGGTCGGCAAACTGCGACTGCAACTGGGGCATTTTGGGTCGTACAAACAGTTTTGAACAAGCTAGAACGGTTGCCTTACGAAACCACTGTTGCTATTCAAGGCTTTGGTAATGCAGGCGGAATTTTAGCCGAACTGCTGTTTAAGGCGGGGTATCGCCTCGTCGCCGTTAGCGATTCTCAAGGGGGAATTTATCGCAAAGAAGGGTTAGATATTCCCAGCATTCGCCAGTACAAAGACCAAAATAAGGGGGTCGATGCGGCCTACTGTCAAGGCTCGGTGTGTAACATTCTCGATCGCGAAACCATTAGCAACGAAGAACTGTTAACCCTGGATGTCGATGTCCTGATTCCGGCGGCGTTGGAGAAACAAATTACGGCTGAAAATGCAGAAGCCGTGAAAGCCGAGATCGTTTTTGAGGTGGCAAACGGCCCGATTACTTCTAGTGCCGATGCGATCCTCGATCGCAACGGAATTATTGTCGTTCCCGATATTTTAACCAATGCGGGTGGGGTGACGGTAAGCTATTTTGAGCAGAACCGCCGCGCATCCTACGATTCTACCGTCAGGTGAATCGTCAGTTAGCGGCGGGCAACAATGTGCTATAATCATAATTAGCTGAGTACGGCACTATTGCCCGCCAGATAAGAACTCGCTTAGTACCGGGTAGATACAAGACCTGTTCGGCAAGGTACAACTGAACCTGTAAATCCGGTATCGCCCGATTATTAAAAGTAGGGAGCCGGTCAAAAGTTGGCATGGTATTGTCGATAATCACTTCAACTCACGAGCGGAAACGACTCGGAGTGCTGTCAAGGCCAAAGTTCCTGGCAGTAGGTGAGAGCGCCGCCTATCTTGGACAACTGTAGCTGCCCCATAGGGGAGAGTGCCGGACAAGGAAGCCGCGATTCTACTGCTTAGCAGTGAATCGTCGGAGCGTTCACTG
>CAKZKB010000511.1 GCA_937121005.1 uncultured cyanobacterium
GCGCTGGTGCAGTTGGCGACGATCGCGCAGTATTGAGACTGATACAATGCCGGACGCGGGTTATCCGACATTCCCCCATCGATGCTGAGGTAAGTGCGAATACCGGGGATGGTTTTTTCGGCACCGAGGGTATAAACTGTGATCCCGGCCGGGCCGACGATCGAGCGTCCGGGTTCGCACAGCAGGCGCGGGAGGGCAATACCCGCACTTTCGCAGGCGGTGGTGACTCCTTCACAAACCGCTTTTGCCCACTCGTCGATGCTAGGGGGATCGTCAGCTTCGGTGTAGCGAATCCCCAAGCCGCCACCGACGTTGAGTTCGCGCAATTTTAGCCCTTTAGCGGTGGCTCGCTGCCATTTCTCCACCAGGACTTTACCTAAATCGCGGTGGGGGTCGCGCTCGAAAATTTGGGAGCCGATATGGGCGTGCAAGCCGACGCAGTGCAGGTGCGATCGCGCGGCGATAAACTCGAACACCGCATCGAGACGATCGGAGTCGAAGCCAAATTTACTGTCGATGTGTCCGGTACGGATATACTCGTGGGTGTGGCACTCGATGCCTGGAGTGAAGCGGATGGCGATGCGAACCGGATTTGCGGATCCCGCAGCGAGTTCGGCTAGGGTTTCGAGTTCCAACCAGTTATCGACAGCGATCGTCACCCCCGTTTCGATGGCAAACTGGAGCTCTCCGGCGGATTTGTTGTTACCGTGAAAATAAATGGTTTCCGGGGCGACATTTGCTTGTAAGGCGGTGTAGAGTTCGCCCCCACTGGCGACATCAACCCCCAACCCTTCGCTGGCGACGATCGCGCAAATTGCCAGGGTACTCCAGGCTTTAGAAGCATACATCACCTGGGTTTCGCCGTCGTAGTAGCGATCGAAGGCTTGGCGGTAGGCGCGACAGGCGGCCCGAATCGTGGCTTCGTCCAAGATGTACAATGGAGATCCGAAGCGATCGACCAAGGTGACAACATCGCAACCGCCAATTTCGAGCCGATCGCGATCGTTGCTGCGGGCGGTAAGCGGAAAAATATTTTGGTTGGGGGAATCCGACAATACTGACTCGGGGGTTAAGTATTGGCGGCCGGAAAGCTGTTTGTCAACGGGAGTCGATATCATAAGTTTTTGTCTGGGGTTCCCGGCGTGCGGTTAAAATCGTCACGGGGTTTAGGGGCGAAAAGCGAGTTAACTGGGCAATGGCGACCGATCGCGATAGCTGCACCTGCAACAGTTCGCAGTGCCAATGGCGATCTTTCAAGCCGTTTAGGGCGCTGTTGAGATGCTCGATGGTCGCTAATGCTAGAACCAGTTTACCATTCTCGGGCAAGGCGCGATCGCACGCGGCTAAAATTTTATCTAAATTGCCGCCGCTACCGCCAATAAATACGCGATCGGGGGCGGGTAAGCCTTGCAACCGCTCGGGTGCGGAACCGGAAACGATGCTAACATTTTGTACGGCAAAGCGATGGCAGTTACGCTCGATCGCTGACACTCCCATGGCGGTTTTTTCAATGGCAAACACTTGACAACTGGGGAACAAACGGGCAACTTCGACAGATACCGACCCGGTTCCCGCGCCGATATCCCAAACAGTTAAATCTGGTTGCAGTGCCAGTTCTCCTAACACTAAAATTCTTACTTCTCGCTTGGTCATCAAACCGGGGCGATCGGGGAAGCTGACAAAAGCGGCATCGGGAATGCCAAATTGGGGTAGATCTTGTAAGTTCTCTGGATCGCGATCGCGCCTAATTAAAATCACCACATTGAGGGCAGCAAAATCATTATCTTTCACCGCGTCTAACTCGTACTGCTGCACTCGTTCCTCGCTTCCCCCCAGATTTTCGCACACCCAAAAGTCATAATCGCTTGGCAAGTCGAGAGAGAGGATAAAATTGGCGATCGCCCTGGGATTGTTTTTGCCATCGGTGAGAATAGCGATTTTATTTTTTCCCGCTTTCAAGGCGCGATCGAGGGCATCTAAAGATCGTCCGTGTGCGCTGATAATTTCTGCATCTTGCCAGGACACTTTGATACGACTAAAGGCAATTTGCACCGCACTCAAATGAGGATAAAAATTTAACATCTCTGGCGGAAACTCGGAAATCAGCAAGCGCCCCAACCCGAAAAAAAGCGGATCTCCTGACGTAAGAATAACAATGTTTTCCTCGGGTGCAAGAGATTTTATTTGCGCGATCGTCTCGCGAAAGTTCCCTAACGCGATCTGCTTCCCTTGATGTTCGGGAACGTAACTCAAATGGCGATCGCTTCCCACTAAAACCGTAGCGCGATCGACGATCGCTTTCGTGGTTTCGGCGAGTCCCGAATATCCTTCTAAGCCAATACCGATAACATCAATTTTCATATTTTATGGGTAATTGGTAATAGTATTTGTAGGGGCTAAGCATTCGCGCAAGTTAACGAACGATTCTATCGATAAATAATGATAGTGAATGCTTCGCCCGCCCAGGTGCATCGGATTGTAGCATTGATTAACCGGATTTGATATAAATCCCTAAGATTATAGCAGGTTCTCCCTCGTTGCGTTCCTCTGGGACACAACGAACTCTGGAGGTTCCGTCTCCATTTTAACACGAGGTGGATATTATTTTTGTGTAGGAGGCTGAGATTTAAACCATCCTAAAAAACTCTCTGCTTTGGTAAAATACTTGGATATTCCCGCCTGTGTCAGAAGATTTCTGATTTCCTCGCTGCCAAAGTCCCTAGCGTTGGCACTTAGAAATACGTTTGTCTGTGCAAAATCCTGTCGCGTATCCTCTAAAATACAGTGAAGAATGAGGTTATCTGTGGGATCGTCGATAAGTTGTTCTTGAAGGCTATTTTGTAAAACTGATGGTTCGAGTTCTACCAAATTTACAGAATTTGAAACCCATTCTAACGCCTCAAACAGTCGATTGTCTAAATCGTTGACGAGACGGCTATTTAAAAGTAAAGCATTTTGAAGACTTTGGCGCATTTCGCTAGGGTCAGATAATGCTGTTGTTGCGTCAACACTTCTCCTGAGTTGTGCAATTTCTTTTTCTAGTTGGTTGGAGAAACGGTTTCTTCTTTTTCGTTCTTCAGCAAGAACTGACAAAGATTCCATGCAGCAAATAGAGGGAATAAATACTTCAAGCAAAGAACTTTCTTTCGCTATTTTCATCAATTCATGTAGCCCTGCTTCTCGATTGATGGCAAACCCAACTAAAAAATTAGTTTCGATGTAAAGTCGAATCATTACAGTACCATCTCCGGAACCACTTCAGCAATTCTAGAAGCCAAACCAAGTTTGTCGAGTTCTTTTAACTTAGGTGGATTTTCCAATTTCCACCGATAGGCGATATCTCGCAGCCAACCTTCCACTAAAGATCCTAGGTAATATTCAAAAATTCTTTTCTTGCCAATTTCTGAATCGTATTCGCGTAGAACTTCTGTCGTATCAAAACAATAGCGAAGCGTTAGTTCGTCGCCATTCCACTCGAATAATTCAATATTTTCGAGCGTGACGATCGCGGCGTATGGGATAATAACCTGGGAGATCGCCTTCTCGCTTTGTAAGAATGATATCAGTTGCAAACGAGCAACATCTCGTCTTCGATTGTTGGCTTTGACTTCTACAATTAAAAGTTTTTCTCCATCGCGATCGACAGCTATCAGATCGGAAATTCGGTTTCTCGCGTGGTTCAGTTGTTGTAAATTCATTGCTTGGAAGGGTTTCAATCCCTGAAATCGCAGCACATTCTAATCTGAGCGTACCACAGTCTGAAACCCGCGTCAACTCGTTGCTTAATGACACCATTCTCAATTAGAAGCTGCGATCGCCTCAGCGACGGCGGACGAGAATGTTAATTTTTGTAACAAAAGCGACGACTGCGGCCAATTCTCCCCGCAACTGACTCAAAATAACAAATAATGGTGCAAAATTGTTTTTATAGGAAAGCGCAACTAGCGATGACCAACGACCAATTGACCGTTACCGAGCCTTATGATCCCAAAACACCTTTCCCTCAAGAATTTTTTTAGCTACCGCGAAGCCAGTCTCGACTTTGAAGGACTGCACTCCGCTTGTATTTGCGGGGCGAACGGGGCGGGAAAGTCGTCGTTACTCGAGGCGATCGCGTGGTCGTTGTGGGGTCAGAGTCGGGCTTCGACTGAAGACGATCTCATCCGTTTGGGAGAAGATGAAGCCCGCGTCAGCTTCACATTTTACAGTCGTCAAAACTGCTATCGCGTCATTCGTCGCCACCGTCGCGGACAGTCGAGTTCCCTAGAGTTTCAGGTAGAAACAGCAGAGGGGCAGTTTCGCTCTTTAACCGAAAAAGGGCTGCGAGCCACTCAACAAAAGATTGTAGAGGATCTGAAGCTCGATTACAAGACTTTTATCAACTCGGCCTATTTGCGTCAGGGTCATGCGGACGATTTTATGACGCAAACGCCCAAAGAACGCAAGCAGATTTTAGCTAACTTACTGGATCTCGATCGCTATGAAGATCTGTCCCAAAAAGCAAAAGATCGAGCCAAAACCAGCGAAGCGACAGCCAAGGTGCTATCTCAAGCCTTGGAAGCGACACGATCGCGCTTGGAAACGGGGGACAGTTTGGCTACCGAACGGGCAAATGTCGAAGATATTGTCGATGGCTTGCAGCAGCAACTCGACAGCGATCGCGCCACAGAAAGGGAGTTACAAAATCGGCTGCAACAACGGCAAAATTGGCAGCAACAGTTACAGTGGCAGCGACAGCAGTTAGTTAACCTGGATCGCGATCGCGCTAGCAAGCGAGAAGAGTTGGCAAATTTGCAGCGCCAGCAACAGCAACTCGAAACCTTGTTAGCAGAGGAAGAGACCATTGTTGCCGGACGCGATCGCTATCAAAAATTGCAAGCCGAAGAAGAGAACTACGCCGCCAAAGCGCAAGCCGATCGCGAAGCAAGGGAACGGCGATCGCACCTGCGCGATCGTCTCCACCAGGAAATCAACCAACTGCAAGGACAGCAACAGCAAGTGCGAGCGCATTTGGACGCACTCGATCGCCAAGAAAGCGAAATCCAAGCCATTCTCGGACGCAGCAACGAAATTGAAGCCGGGTTAGTGGAACTGCAAGCAGCCAGCGATCGCTTGGCACAACTAGACGCATTGCAAGCGGAAGTCTCGCCGTTATTGCAGCAGCGCGATCGCCTTCAGTTGGATATCGATCGCGATCGTTCGCGCCTACAAGCGCAATTGGAACAGTTGCAGCTTCGCCAACAGAGTTTAGAGCGTTCTGGAGGTCAAAAAATTCAGATCCAGCAGGAGTTAGGAAACCTGGGTTTAAGAATCAAAGAACTAGAAAAACAGCAAGTTTATTTTTCTCGCTTGGAAGAAAAAGGCCGGGAACGGCGCAGCTTTCTCGACCAACTCGAAGGACGCAAGCAAGATTACGATCGCCGCTTGCAAGACATGGACAAAAAACTGCAAATGCTGCGAGTTCCTGACGCAACTTGTCCTTTATGCGATCGTCCCCTCGATGACGCGCACTGGCAACTCGTCGAGCAGAAGCATCACGGCGAACAGCAAGAATTGCTAGAGCATTTGTGGGTCATTAAAGGGCAAATTGCCGCTTCCGACGTAGAAATAAAAGAACTGCGACGCGAGTACAGCGCCATCAAAAAACAGTTGGCAGAATATGACGCATTGCGCGAAAGGCGCGGACAACTGCAAGCAAACCTAGCGAGTTGCGACGAAGAAGCCAAGCAAGCCAGCGAAGTCAAAACAGAGATCGATCGCGTTCGAGAAATTATCCAGTCGCAAAACTACGCATTGGAAAAACGCCAAGAACTGCAACAACTCAACGCACGTCTAGTCCATCTCGACTACGACGAGAAAAACCACGCCCTAGCGCGAGGAAATGTCGATCGCCTGCGCTGGGTACAAATCAAAAATGCCGAACTGCAAAGCGCTCGCAAAAAGCAAGAACAAATTCAAATCCAGCGCCCGCAACTGCTGTCTCAGTTAGAAACATTGGCACAGCAGCGTCAAGCCATGGAAACCGAGTCGGAACTGGCAAAACAGATCCGAGACATCGAAACCGCGATCGCCGTCCAACCCTACAACCGCGAAGAACACGAAGCCGTCCGCAGCGCCCTCAAAGAGCATCAAATTTGGCTGACCAAAGTCGAACAATTGCGAAGTGCTAAAGAACAGCACCCGCAACTGATTCGCCAGCAAGAAACTCTCAGCGAAAGTTTGCAGCAGCGACAGCAAGACTACGAAGCGATCGCCCGAGAAGTGGCGAATTTAGAACAACAGTTAAAACAACTCCCCGATCCCAGTGCGGATATTGCCCGCATTCAGCAACAAATCCAGCAAAAACGGCGAGAATTGGACAACCGCCTGGCCGAATTGGGACGCTTGCAACAGCAACAACAAGAACTCATTGCCCTGCAAGAACGCTATCAAAGCGATCGTCAAACCTTAGCTAATGCCCGCTACCAAGAAAACGTCTATAAAGAACTGTCGCAAGCCTTCGGAAAAAATGGCATCCAAGCGCTGACGATCGAGAACGTTTTACCCCAACTCGAAGCCGAAACCAACCGCATTCTCTCCCAACTCAGCGCCAACCAACTGCACGTTCAGTTTATCACCCAACGCGCCCGTAAAGGATCGAAGAAAACCACAAAACTCATCGATACCTTAGAAATTCTCATCGCCGACGCGCGGGGCACTCGTCCCTACGAAACCTATTCCGGTGGCGAGTCGTTTCGCATCGATTTTGCCATCCGTTTGGCGCTGTCGAAATTACTCGCACAGCGATCGGGTGCAGCGTTACAAATGTTAATTATTGACGAAGGGTTTGGCACTCAAGACGAACGGGGTTGCGAGCGTCTGGTGGCTGCAATTCAGGCGATCGCCCCCGAATTTGCCTGCATTCTGGCTGTCACCCACGTTCCCCACCTCAAAGAATTGTTTGACAATCGGATTGAAGTGCGTAAAACTGAGATGGGATCGCAAATTAGCATCACTTAGAGAATGTCTGAATGAACGCTCTATCTAAAATTGCGATCGTCCTTTGTGCGCTCCCGATCGTTTTAGCGGCGGGTTGCACCTCCGACGGCGGTACTTCGCCGCCAGAGTCGGCGATCGCCTCTGAAGATACATACGAGGTACGGCGAGAACAAATGGTTAGCGAACAACTGCGCGATCGCGGTATAAAAGATGAAGCGGTACTCGCCGCCATGTCTAACGTGCCTCGCCATCGTTTT
>CAKZKB010000512.1 GCA_937121005.1 uncultured cyanobacterium
GAATCTAGATGTAGGGGCGAATGGCATTCGCCCAATCCGAAGTGTAGCACTGTTTTCGGAAAATGGTATCGATCTCAGATTGAGGATATCACTCTTAACATGATAACGCGATCCCATTTTAACGGGTCACTGGTCACTGATTTAGTGGCTCCCGCGATAAATCCGCTCCGACTGTTCGACAGGCAACCAAGTAGACTTAGTAGGATAGAAGCTCTGCGGTTGCAAGCTGCGATCTTGAGGGCTGCTGATTTCGATGCGGCCGTCGGGGGGCACGTAAGCGTGACGGATCGGGTCGTATTCTAGCACTTCGCCGCTTTCGATATGATACACCCAGGCGTGTAGGTGCAAGCGCCCTTGACCGAGTTTGGCGCGAACGACTGGATAGGTGCGTAAATTTTCGATTTGGGTGAGGACGTTTTCGGCGATCGCGATATCGAGAAGCGGTTCGCCTTCGAGTTGGGAGTAGTTCTCTTTCAGCATCCGCCGCGTGGCTTCAGCGTGTTTTAACCAGTCGTAAACCAGGGGCATTTCTTCTTGTAACTGGTTGAGTTTGAGCAATCCTTTCATGGCCCCACAAAAGGAATGTCCGCAGACAATAATTTGCTCGATGCCCAAGGCTTGGATGGCATATTCTAAGGTCGCGCCTTCACCGCCATCTGTCGCGCCAAAGGGAGGAATCATGTTCCCCGCATTGCGAATCACGAACAATTCTCCTACTTGAGCGTTGGTAATCAAGTTGGGATCGATGCGAGAATCGGAACAGGTGATAAAGAGAACTCTTGGCTTTTGCCCTTGGGCGAGTTGCTCGAATAGGGTTTGATGGCTGCTGAAATAGGAGGTTTGGAACTGGTGCAAACCATCGACTAATTTTTTCATGGGAACGAGATGGGGGAGGAACCGGAGATCGATCGCGATCGGATGCGGCATTCGATCCGACTCGAAGCGATCGTATTTTAGTACAAACATCGTTCCCCGTCTAGGAGGTGTGAGGTACGAGGTTCGAGGTGCGAGGTTCGAGGTGGGAGGTTTTGTCTCCCTATCTCCTTGTCCCCTTGTCTCCCCCTCTCCTTGTCCCCTTGTCCCCTTGTCCCCTTGTCTCCCCCTCTCCTTTGCTTCGCTAGACTTCCACCGCCGGGACGCGCTCCAACTTGGCCCCAATGCCCCGCAACTTGTCTTCGAGGTTTTCGTAACCGCGATCGAGATGTTGCAAGCCGGAGATGGTGGTTTTACCTTCAGCAGCAAGCCCCGCCAGTACCAGCGCCGCCGAGGCCCGCAGATCCGTCGCCGAGACGGGAGCCCCAGAGAGGAACGGTACGCCGCGCACGATCGCCACATTTCCTTTGACTTTAATATTGGCCCCCATGCGGTTGAGTTCGGCCACGTGGCGCAGGCGGTTCTCGAACACCGTTTCGGTAATGGTGCTGCTTCCATCCGCGATCGCCAGCAGCGCCATAAATTGCGCCTGCATATCCGTCGGAAAACCGGGATAGGGTAAAGTCTCGATATCCACCGCTTTGATGCCGTTAGCGGGCGTAATTCGTAGGGTGCGAGACCCTGGGTGGGTAAAGCGCATCCCAATGGCTTCCAGTTTGGAAATGGCAGCAGCGAGGTGGCTGGGAATCACCGGATACAGATCGAGGGACGATCGCGTAATCGCCGCCGCCACTAAAAATGTCCCCGCTTCAATGCGATCGGGAATGATGGCATAGTCGGTATCGCCCAGGCGGGGTACGCCGTCAATGACGATCGTCTTGGTTCCGGCCCCAGAAATGTTGGCCCCCATAGAACGACAGAAGTCAGCCAGATCGGCCACTTCCGGTTCTTGGGCCGCATTTTCGATCGTCGTTTCCCCGTCAGCTAGGGTCGCTGCCATCATCAGGGTTTCCGTGGCCCCGACGCTGGGATAGTCCAAATAGATGTTCGCGCCTTTGAGCCGGCCGCCGGGAACCCGCGCCCGCACCACCCCATGTTCGATTTGTACGTCTGCACCCATGGCTTGCAACCCGCGCACGTGCAAGTCTACCGGTCTGGCACCAATGGCACAACCGCCGGGAAGGGGAACGCTAGCTTCTCCCAACCGCGCCACCAGGGGGCCGACGACAAAGAAACTGGCCCGCAGTTGGCTGACCAGTTCGTAGGGAGCCCGTTCGGTACCGATATGGCGTGCGTCGATGTCGATGGTGTCGCCACTGGCTTGGAGTTTGACCCCGAGCGATCGCAGTACCGCACCCATGCGCCGCACGTCTACCAACGAGGGGACGTTGCGAATGCGACAGTCACCCGAACACAGCAGTCCGCCGGCCATAATGGCCAGGGCGGCATTTTTGGCCCCACTGACGCGCACTTGTCCCGATAGGGGTTTGCCGCCCCAAATTTCTAGAACGGTGCTGTTGGCTTCGGGGGAAGCCGATGATGATGGCGGGGGGGTTGAGAGCGTAACCAGCCTTTCCTCGAGCATTGAATTTTTGCGCTTTGTAAAGATTAAGTTTTGGCTTCGATTCTACTGGATACTACCCAATTCGATCGATAAAATCTAGTTTCGTCGGTAAAATTCCCGGATCCGGACGGTTGGGAACCTTGGGAAACATAAAATGGCATGGGGTCGTCTTGCTAGGCTAGAGCTTGTTACCGACCGCCGCGATCGCCATGTTTGTCCGTTCCTTTTTCCTTGTCGTTGCCAGCATTGTCGCCTTTGGTGGTTGTGCTGCCCCCGAGTCGGCTTCGACGGCTACCGAACAGCCAGACGTGGCGGCGACCCCCGATCCGGACTGGCCGCAGTTCTCGATTCCTATTGATTGTACTCTAGGTGAGGATTGTTTTATTCTGCTCTATCCCGATCGCGATCCCACGTCAGGCGTTGTTGACTTTAGTTGCGGGACTCAAACCTACGACACCCACAAGGGGACGGATTTTGCGGTTGCTGATGCCACTATCATGGCACGAGGCATTCCGGTACTGGCCGCCGCGCCGGGCCGGGTGTTGCGGGCCCGAGATGGAGTCGCCGACGATCGCGTCGATAGCAACGAGGAACGCCAAAGTTTAGAACAACGGGGGATCGAGTGCGGTAACGGCTTGGTTATCGACCATGGCGATGGTTGGGAAACTCAATATTGCCATTTGCGTAACGGTAGTCTCGCCGTCGAACCGGGAACGGAAGTGGAACGCGGGACGGTACTAGGGTTGGTGGGAATGTCGGGACTCGCTTCGTTTCCCCACGTCCATATGAGCGTCCGTCACGAGGGGCAAGTGGTGGATCCGTTTGTAGGACTCGCGGACGAAACGGGTTGCCAAGTCGATCGCCGTTCGATGTGGGATCGGCAGTTAGAGTACGAACCGACGGGATTAGTGCGGGCTGGATTTAGCGATCGCTTTCCTAATGCCAACAGTCTTTGGAATGGGGAACATTACGAAAAAGAACTCTCGACGAACATCGATGAGATCTGGTTTTGGATTCATCGCTACGGGGTTCGCGAAGGGGACGTAGAGCAATTTTTACTCCTCGATCCGCGCGGCGGCGTGGTCACAGATTACGAACAAACTGTTGAGGAATTTTCCCTCAGTTCTCCCAGTGCAGTCGGCAAGCGCAATACTCCCGATCGCCCCATTTTACCGGGAACTTGGCGCGGCGAGTATCAGTTGCTTCGCGACGGTGAGGTACTCATCGACATCGATCGCGAAATTGAAGTGCGCTAGCACTCTTCTCGATTCGATATATTTCCAGAAACGCCTCCCTGAAAGGGGTTCGGCGCTCCCCTCCGACATTTTTTCTCCGAGAGTGACAAAAGTAGGAATGGTCTTATTAGTATAAGGTTATACAAAGTAAGGCTATACAAAATGCTGTTTTTGGGGAATATACAACCAAAAACATCCCCCTTGACATCGCTCACGGCAGATGCCAACATGGGGGATATAACCATCACCATAAAAGGAGGTGACAGCAGTAGTGAAAATAGAATACGACAAGGCAATCCTTGTCGCTATCGTAGGCACGCTCCTCTGGGAAGTTACTTTTGGAGAGGTAAAACCAGAGGAAATCCACGTCTACCCTTTCCTTATCCGAGTCGCAACCTTGTGCAGCAAGTCTAGCAAGCAAGAAGACTAGGATCGAGGAGGCTAAGAACGCTATCGCTTCTACAAGGGCTTGTCCTTCCTACAGGAGGGGCTTGCCCTTGCAGTTTTGTCGTGCCCAATGCTTGGATTTACCAGCATTGATGCTCAAGTAGCTTAGTAAGGTAAACTACCCTGACTTTACTACCATGCAACATAACTATAACTTAAGCCAAAATCACATAATCTGTCAACAACAAACCTACTCTGGTACATAACTCTTACATACTTATGCTCTTGTTCTTAAGTCAATAAAAGTTACTCTGCATAAAGGTTACAGGATTTATAGTCGGTGCAACCTATCTTAACTCTGTCATACCAAAAAATTTTACATAACTTACCTGGCCTCAATAATATACTTCCTACCTACCGGCTAAGTCGATCGCACAGAGGCCCGCGAACTGCTACACTGAGGGGCAACGATCGCTATTCGGGCCGAGGTATGGATTGGAGTTCTTGGGTGTGGTTGGCAATGGGACTGGCAGGCGGTCTGGCGTTGGCATCGCGGCGGCGATCGTCCTCAGCACCCCCACCCCAAAACGACGGAGAACCCAACGACGATCTCTATCTCGCCTATCGATCGGCGGTGGAACTGGCCCAATTCAACGCCGGATTTTTAGCCCGCGTCTCCCACGAAATTCGCGCCCCCCTCAACGGACTGATCGGGACGCACCAACTCATTTTAGCGGGATTGTGCGAAAGTGAAGCCGAAGAACGAGAATTTTTAGAAAATGCTCATACGTCCGCCTTAAAATTGGTGGAAATGCTCGACGAAATTCTGGCCGTTTCCCGCACTGAATACGGTAAAATCCAGATCCAAATTCAACCCGTTCGCCTCAAAAAAGTTTTCGACCAAGTGTATACGCTCATGCACTTGCAAGCGGAAAATCGCAACTTCAAACTCGAGGTCGCGTTTCCCGATCCCGAATTGCAGGTTCTCGCCGACGTACCGCGTTTGCGCCAAATCCTCGCTAAGTCCGTAAGTTTGGCCATCGACAGTATGGAAGAGGGAAAGATCGTACTGCACTCAGCCACAGAAGGCGATCGCGTGAGTATCTATCTTGACGCGCCGTTTTCCCCGGAATTGTGGCACGAAAGCGTCGATCGTCTGACTTCTCCGCTCAACCCTGAAAACGAACTGCAACTCAATCCCAAGCTGTCGCCGGGACTGAATTTAACTTTAATTCGGCGATTGGTTGAAGTCATGGATGGGCGTTTGGAGCGCGTTTCTTTGCCAGAAACAGACGATCCGAAGTGGGTGCGACTGCGATGTTCCTTACCAAGAATTGCGGAGAGCGAGGAGTAGGTTTGGCTCGATAAGAGAATCAGTTACGATGCGTCGCAGTCGAGGCCAGAAATTACATCTCGATGAACCTCTTCGATGGGACGATCGCCGTCAACTTTCAATAACTTGTTACGGGGTTCGTAATAGTCTAAAATAGGAATAGTACGCTGGTAAAATGCCTCCAAGCGGCGAGCGATCGCATCGGGATTGTCATCGGAACGAGCGCGAGCCATGGAGCGTCGTTTTAGCTCTTTTTTATCCACATCGATCCAAATCGCGCGATCGAGTTGCTGTCCGAGATCGTCGAGCAAAAAGTCCAATTCTTCAGCTTGAAATGCCGTGCGCGGATATCCATCGAGCAACCAACCCTTGGCTGCATCGGATTGTAACAAGCGATCGCGAATAAATTCAATGGCGATCGGATCGGGAACCAATTCCCCTTTTTCCACGTAGGGAGCCGCTTTGCGACCCAATTCTGTATTGTTTTTAATCCCTTGGCGAAAAATTTCCCCCGTCGAAATCCAGGGAATGCCAAGGCGATCGCACAACAGTTGCGCTTGCGTTCCTTTTCCGGCTCCAGGCCCGCCTAGAATTGCCAACCTCATGTCCCCACCCTTGCTAGCTTAGTTTGGCTCTCGCACATTCTACCAATCTTCGCGAGGTTCGCGATCGCGCTGCCAATCGTCGTCGGTGTCGCGGGGGCGATCGCTGCTGTCAAAATCGTTTTCTGTTAGGCGATCGTCGAGAGGTTCTTGGGGGGGCACCACCACC
>CAKZKB010000513.1 GCA_937121005.1 uncultured cyanobacterium
GCGTCGCGGGTGCGCTAGATTGTGGCGATCGCATTCATCCCCCGAATCCGCTGCTCCAATTGCTCTAACTCCGCCTCCGTCACTAGGTCGATCTTGTTGAGCAGAATCACATCGGCAAAAGCAATTTGCTCCACCGCTTCATCCGCTTCCCAATGCTGCCAGATATGGTGGGCATCCACCACTGTCACCACAGCATCCAACTGGGCTTTCGCCTGCACTTCGTCATCCACAAAGAAAGTCTGAATGACCGGAGCCGGATCTGCCAACCCCGTCGTTTCAATCACCAGATGGTCAAACTTGTCGCGCCGCTTCATCAAGTTGCCAATGATGCGGATCAAATCGCCCCGCACCGTGCAACAGATGCAGCCGTTATTCATCTCGAAAATTTCTTCATCCGCATCCACCACCAACTGGTTGTCGATGCCCACCTCACCAAATTCATTCACAATGACCGCCACCTTCTTACCATGTTCGTAGGTCAGGATGCGGTTCAATAGCGTCGTTTTCCCGGCTCCCAGGTAGCCTGTCAGTACGGTCACAGGCACCGTTGCGCGATCGTCGGTGGGATTGATGGCAATCATAAACAACTCCTGACAACTAGCGAATTAGAATGATAATCATTATTATATTGAGTTGAATGGGTTGACGCAACCCTTTGTTATGTTGCGGACACTGTCAGATCGAGGCGATCGCGCCCGGAAGCACTACCCTTTTTTCTGCCCGAAGTAGCTCTAAGCCAAGCAAACGGCGCAGTCTAACGTTATCCAAACCCTTTCTCCTTTGTTGTTGACAAAAACTTGAAACGCCAAGACCTGTGACTTAGCTGTAGGAAACAGTGTTAAAAGTGACTCGATCGCTGCCAGGGTTATAGAGCGTGTAGGTTGCCTGCCCCGGAATTCGTCCCACCGATCCCACCCCCACCACACGACGGGGTGTTTTACCCTGTTCCTGGGGTTCCTGTTTGCCGTCTAGGGTGGTGACAGTCGATCGCAGTTTACCGGGAGTCACCCAACACTCAAAGGTCAGCCCCGATCGCCCGCAAAATAGGGTATTGGCATCGGCACGGATGAGGCGATCGCACAACTGAATCGCAGGTGTATCCGGTGTCAGTTCGTCGGCATAACTGACGGTACTCCCGTGAATCAGTAAGCAATCGAGCTCGTGAAATCCAAAGTGGAGCGATCGCAACCACCCCACCGACTCTCGCGATACCGATTTCCATAGGTGCTTGACCCCATCGCCCCCAAATTGGGCCATCAGTTCGGGGGCATCTGGCAACCCACTCAGTCCATGCAGGCTAAAGCACTGCTCTTCCCACCAGCCAATACAAACCTGGGGTTCGAGTTCTCCCGATCGCGGCGAACGCACTCGCTCGATCGTCGCCTCATTATCACCCTTTAGCCCCACCACATCCCCGATGATGTACAGGTCAGCGACCGGGTTGCGCTGCCGTCGAATATCCTGCAACACGGCTTCATAGGCTGCCAGGTTGCCTTCAATTCCGCTCAAAATAGCCCATTGCATCTGCTCGCCTCCTCGAATCTGACCTGCTTGTCCGCTCATCGCTGACACACATGACTCGGATCGTCTGCCCGTTCCGCAAACTCCATCCCCCGTGCCAACCGCCAAGCAAAAATTGGCGGTAGACCTTTGGCAATAATGGCGGCGCAGGTTAGCTCGTAGTCATAAGGCACTTCTCTGAGTTCTACTTGTGCCGTATCCGTGTCGTAAAGGACGTAGGTTGCATTCGGGCGACCGTGCCGAGGTTCCCCTACCGATCCAGCGTTCACAATTTGCTTCAAGGGTGTCTCGAACTGGGTTTCCAATTCATCTTTACCCGGTTGCTGAACGCGGACGGTTAACGTTCCATCTTCCAGGTTCCGCACGTAGGGAACATGGGTATGACCGCAGAACAAAACATCCGCATCTGTCGAAAGGATTCGCTCCAATGCTGCAAAGCCATCCATACTCGGCAGTAGGTATTCGTGTTGGCTATTGGGACTGCCATGAACAAAGCAAAGATTATCCAGTCGCAGGGTCATCGGGAGTGTTGCCAGATACTCGCGCACCTCTGGATGAATGGTGTTGTTTGTCCATTCATGGGCAACTCGTCCTCGCTGCTCCGCAAGTTGCGATGGGTAGCTGCATTCGCAGGCATTCAAACCTTCAACAATGTCCTCATCCCAGCAGCCTTGACAGGTGGGAATGTCGAGGGAGCGAATCATTTCGACGACGGCATTGGGATGGGGGCCATAACCGACGAGATCGCCTAGGCAATAGATCTGGTCTGCCTTGCGATCGTCGATATCAGATAACACTGCATTCAACGCTTCATAGTTGCCATGAATGCAGGAAATGACGGCGAGTTTCATGTTAGGATACTCTCCTCTTGGTTAGTTTCGCTCTTCATTAGGGATTTGTACTGCTCCTGGTATTGGGCGATCGCGCCATCCGATAAACACCCAGCCAGTAAGGTTTGGGCAATCGTTTTCTTTTCCAAGTTCCAGCCCACAACCTCAATGCCACTGAAGCGATCGGGGCGACCCTCTAGCCAGCGAGGAATACCCAATTCGGTGTATTCAATTCCGGGCAAGCCTTTGACAAAATCAACATGGAAGGCTCGACCATCCGGTAGTTCAAAAATACCCTTGACTCGCTGTACCTGTCCGTAGGCTCCCTCCGTTAGTTCGATCGCGATCTCATCCAAACTGGGGGCATCGAAGACTTGTCCGGTCAAAGGCGATCGCCATAACTCTGGTAAGTTGTCGGGAGTGGGCGTAGCGATGTCGTTGCCGAAAATAACCTCGTCGGCCCAGTCGTGCCATGGTGATGTTTGCAAACCCGATGGCACGACGGCGACCCGATGGCAGGGCAGCGACGCGAGTAATGGTGCGGTCAAATCTAAGTGAAAGCCTAGCTCCAGATAGACCAAAGCCCGATCTGGCAGTTTGGCGAAAATCTGTGGTGTTTGCTCCTCGGGAAGCAAATGCACCCAGGGAAAGCAATACGCAATCCGTGCTAGATCCACCGAAGCCGCTCCCATCCCCGGACAGCAGTAAAACAGAGGACGATCCCGGTTCGAGAGAAACTGGCTCATCCAGGTGGTTTTGCCACTACCCGACGGCCCTGCGATCGCAGTCAACGTAATGGAATCCATTAACTCCGGTTTCAAGGTGGGAGGATAAAAAGTATAATGATAATCATTATTATATTGAGTTCGGGGATTCAGTGCAACCCTTCTGTTTTTACTCAGACGAAAACTTGGCATCGAAACAGCTTCAAATCCAGTCACACAAAGGGTTTTATGTCAATTTGCCCGCGATCTTAGTATTCATGCACGAGGAGCGCGATTTTCGTACCATCGATGTAAAAGTCCCGTCAGATAAGGGTTTCGAGTCGATGCAGTACCGTTAATTCCGCGTTGGCGTAGCCTGCGCTTAGCGCATAGCGGTTGACAGAGTGACGATCGCGCATGATAATGATTATCACTCTCTAAAAATAGGGAGCCCATCACCAGGTACGAGGAGTCATCATGTCGAGAATAGGTTGGTATTGGCTGGTTTCCGGGGCGATCGCGGCGATTTTTGCTCCCTGGAGCAGCGTGCGGGCGGCTAGCGATGTCGATGGGGACGCGATCGCCCAAATCCCCGGACAGCGATCGATTAATTCCGTTGACGATCTGTCCGACGTGCCACCCGGACACTGGGCGCGATCGGCCCTCGACGATCTCATCCGCGACTACGGCTGCATCGCCGGGTATCCTGACGGCACGTATCGGGGCAATCGCACCCTGACGCGATACGAATTTGCAGCCGCTTTAGATGCTTGCGTGGATGCCATTTTGGGTGGTGTCGATAGTCCCGAATTGCCCCTCGGTCGCATCGAACAAATCGAACGATTGCAAGAAGAATTCGCCGCAGAACTGGCAACGTTGCGAGGGCGAGTGGATTCGTTAGAAGAGCGGGTACAATTCCTGGAAGACCATCAATTTTCGACTACAACTCAACTGCGTGGCGAGGTGAGTTTTGCCCTCAGCAGTCTGTTTGGGGAAGAACGGGCCGATGGCGAGGACTTAGAAGAAGTTCCCGTTTTCAATAACCGAGTCCGCTTGTTTTTTAATACTAGCTTTACCGGAGACGATCTGTTAATTACTCGTTTGGATGCCCTCAACGTCATTCCTTTCGGCCCTGGAGAAGGCGACGATCCCGAC
Source organism: uncultured cyanobacterium (assembly GCA_937121005.1). GTDB lineage: Bacteria > Cyanobacteriota > Cyanobacteriia > Cyanobacteriales > Geitlerinemataceae > CAKZKB01. The sequence goes on from CAKZKB010000513.1 coordinate 4,211, forward strand.
ATTACCGGAACCAGCATGACCCGCACGGCGTTTGATGAAGGTAGCGATAACAGCGTTCGTCTCGGTAAGTTGTTTTATACCTTTGCATTCGGAGAAAGCGGACATTCTCATCACGGTCACAGTCACGACGACGGTCACGGTCACGGCCATCACGGTCATGGTGCCGAGGGGGATCTATCGTTTATGATTGATGCAGTTGGTGGGGAGTTTAACGAAAATTTTGCCAACTTCAACGAGTTCTTTTCTGAAGAACTGACCGGATCGATTTCTCGCTTCGGACGTTTCAACCCCATTTACTATCAAGGTTTGGAGGGGACGGGGGCTTCGGTTAGCTATCGGTTGGGCGATTTTGCCACTCTTTCGGCGGGATATTTGGCTCCCGATGCGAACGATCCGCAAGAGAAAAACGGACTGTTTAATGGTAGTTATGCGGCCATGGGGCAGTTGGCGTTAACACCTAGCGACGATCTGCGTTTTGGGTTGACTTACGTGCGCTCTTATTTTCCCGGCGATCGCGTCGTGGTTTCTGGGGAAACGGGCAGCGAATTGGCGAACGTTCCCTTCGGGGAGGATACGGCAACTTCTGCGGATAATTTTGGCTTCCAAACCAGCTTGCGAATTGCTGACGGATTGAATATTTCCGGTTGGGCGGGTTTAACTCGTGCCCACGCAGAAACGGATGGTTTTAACGACGAAGCGGGCGTTTTCATCGATGAAGGCGACAATGCGACCATTTTTAATTGGGCCGTGACGTTGGCATTTCCCGACTTGGGATCGGAGGGAAGTTTGGGGGGAATTGTTATCGGTCAACCGCCGAAAGTGACAGATAACGATAGCGGCCCGGAAGATGAGGATACGTCCTGGCATCTAGAAGCCCAATATCGCTATCAACTCAATGATAACATTGCCATCAATCCGGGCTTTTTTGTGATTCTCAACCCCGAACACAACGACGATCGCGATGCAATTTGGGTCGGAACGATTCGCACGATTTTTGAATTCTAAGCTCGCGGCCATCGGGAGGGAAAACTTTGTAGCTACTCCCCCCGATCGCCCGATTAGAGACAGGGATTCGGTGAGAGTGATTTGGTCTCCGTTCGCGAACCTGCTATAGTAGAAGCGATCCGCACCTCGCAATTTGGGGCTGTAGTTCAGACGTTCACCGCACGCGAGACGATGGCGAAACTAGAGTTAAAAAATCTTAACAAAACCTACAATCGCAGCACGATCCCGGTTAAAGATATCAGTCTAACGGTAGAGGACAACGAGTTCTTGACTCTGCTAGGCCCGTCGGGTTGCGGTAAGTCTACCACGTTGCGGTTGGTGGCGGGTTTGGAAGAACCAACGCGGGGCAATATTGCCATTGGCGATCGCGATGTCACTCACCTCAAACCCGGCGAACGGAACATCTCCATGGTATTCCAAAGTTACGCCCTCTACCCGCACATGACAGTGTACGAGAATATGGCATCGGCGTTAAAATTGCGTAAAATTGATGAAGATGAAATCAAAAAGCGCATCGTCGAAGCCAGTCGCTTTCTCGATTTGTCCGAGAGTTTGATGGATCGAAAACCGGGTCAGCTTTCCGGCGGACAGCGCCAGCGCGTAGCATTAGGACGGGCATTGGTGCGCCAACCAGATGTATTTTTACTCGACGAACCGCTAAGTAATTTAGATGCGCTGTTGCGCGAACGAGTGCGGGCAGAAATCAAGCAACTTTTCGAGCAACAACAAGCCCCCGTCGTCTACGTGACCCACGATCAAGTAGAGGCGATGACGCTTTCGACTAAAGTTGCCGTTCTCTATGAAGGAAACGTGCAACAACTCGCACCGCCGCAGATGCTTTATACGAAACCTGCCAATCAATTTGTGGCTGGGTTTGTGGGTAGCCCGCAAATGAATTTGTTGACGCTACCGTGCGATAATAAGGTGGCGAAGTTGGGCGATTTGGGTATTCCGTTACCCGATCGCGTTTCGCCGCAGACGATCGTCTTAGGAATTCGCCCGGAAGACGTGCGCTTTGCCCGCGAAGAAGACAAACTCACCTTTCCCGGTAAAATCTTTTTGGTGGAGAACTTGGGGATGCAAAACCTATTAAGTTTGCACGTAAAAGGTACGGGAAACAAGGAGATTACCGTGCGGGCGTTGCTGCCTGCGGAGGTCAAATGGAGTGGAGATGAGGTGACGCTAGCGGTGTCGCCCGAGGCGTTACATTGGTTTGATTCGGAAACGGGCGATCGCGTTGGAGGTGAGTAAACCTCGGTAACATTGTGGGTGCGTTCCTAATCGGGACGATCGACGTGCTATCATAGATCGTAAAGATCGTTCTCGTGGCGATGATGC
>CAKZKB010000514.1 GCA_937121005.1 uncultured cyanobacterium
GAAATTGTTCCCGCCAGCTTCAGAATGCGGGCGGCTTGATAAAAGAAGGGGACGCTTGGAGTGGGAGTTTTCATTTCAGTTTGCTAAACCTAGAGGTCAAAAAGGCGATCGCCTCGGGCGACCTTCATCAAAACTGCACAAATAGACGACACCCTTTGTCGTTTCTTTACCGTTCGTTGATTGACGTTTCGATTTCCCCCTCGCTATGATAGACGAAGATCGTTCGGTTTGCTGGGTACGGCTTTCCCGCCCCATCCAGTTTACCGGCTAACCGGGCAACCATGGAAAGCAAGCAAGGGAAAAGGGAAATGATGAAAAGATTGCTAAGTGCCATGACCTCGGCGGCGTTACTGGCGGTGGGCGGTTTAGCCACCCCCGCGCAAGCCGTCGTCTTTGGCATGGATAACGACCTACAAGACATCTTGGATCCAGCCCAAGAGGTGGAACTCAGCGCCCAACAGGGTAGCACTTACGACGCGCTCGCTATGACTCTCGGATTGGGGTACGATCCCGTTGAAGATGGCGGCATCAACCTCTCCACCACTGCCCTTCTCGACGATCCGTCTTTGATGTCTGGGCTGTACGCCGATAACGGTAGTGGCACGAAAGAGGATTTGTTGGGCGAGTATTGTAAGGACGGATGCTGCGTGCAAGCGGGTTGCGCCCTCGACGCGATCGGCCTGAAGCTGACGTTGGTTTGCTCCCCTTCGGGCATGGATCCCGAAGCCTGGGCCAAATGCGTCCGCGATAAAGATACGGGTGCGTATATGGCAGCGACGGCCTGCACTTCGGGCGACTGTCCCGGTTTTAGTAGCTTACCCGGCGAAGGGGTTTTTGCCTGCAACCAAGGCAGCACGATCGCCTCGACTGAGTTACTCGATCCCACGCTGACAACCAACTAAGTCTCGAAGCGAATGCTCGTTGACGGGCGTAACATTTACTCCGTGAATGCTTCGCCCCTACAGTGCTTATTGCAAAATACTCCCCGTTAATGAATGCTGCTGTGGCTGTAACGATTGCTTTCAATCTGGCCATCGCCCTATCCTGTTTGTACGTGGCCGTGCAAATTGTCGGCATTGGCCGCCATCTGGGCCGTGCGGCCGAGGCCTTACTGGCGGCCGATCGCGCCACCCATCGAGTCTTGAACGGCGCACCGACACGCATCGATCGCGGCCGCCAAGGAACGCGATCGCTGCGCCGCACCGGACGGTTTCTGGGTCGCAGTCTGCGGAAAGTGCGTCAAGTGGGGATGTTACTCGCCACTGCGCTACGGTGGTTGAGGAAATGAAGTTCGAGGTATGAGGTATGAGGAGTGAGGTTCGAGGTGCGAGGTATGAGGTTCGAGGATGAAGTTGGAAGGATGAATATCGATTTCTCCCCCTCCCCTTGTCCCCTTGTCCCCTTGTCCCCTTGTCCCCTTGTCCCCCACTCCCTCAACCGGGCGGCCACTGCAAGGGACGGCCACCGAGCAGGTGCAGGTGGAGGTGAAATACGCTTTGTCCGGCCCCCGCACCGTTGTTAGCGACAACGCGATAGTCACTGAGGTTCTCTTGTTGGGCGACTTTGGCCACGATTAGCAGCAAGTGGCCCAGCAAGTCGCTGTCCTCGGGTTGCGCGTCGGCCAGTTTGGGAATGGGGTGTTTGGGAATAATTAAAATATGCGTGGGGGCCTGGGGATTGATGTCGCGAAAGGCCAGGGCACGATCGTCTTCATAAACGATGTCGGCCGGGATTTCGCGGCGGATGATTTTACTGAAGAGAGTATCGCCTTCGCTCATGATTTTTTGCTGTTGGCATCTACCGCTAGTTTACCGGAAAACGGGATCGAGAAAAACGATCGCGATCGTCCTGGCACGTTGGCAACGGGTATCGGGCGGCCCGATCGCTCTCCCAAATGAGCTAGAGTGGAAAACGACGGTATAGGCGAGGTACAACAAAAAGTAAGGATTCAGGTATGTTAGGCTAAACGGGTGTAGAAACCCGGTTTCTCGCTTATAGACGGACAAAATTCGA